>CAMBGO010000050.1 GCA_945866165.1 Chitinophaga pinensis
GAAATAACATCTGATAGTATGGTCCGCCCATTAACTTTCTGATATAATCAATATGCCCATTTAGATACCTAGTCTTGTCATACCCAATATCTTCCATCTCAAAAGATGTAACAACTTCCTGTTGATCAAACAAGGTTGCCTTGTAAATTCCATATCGATTTGCAGCACCATTGATCCTGTCATCAGCTTGAATGGCCATGAAAACTTTTTGAAATGGCAATACTATGTTTGACAGTGGTTTATAAATCTTTCCATTTTTTACAAATGGCACCACAATAGGAGACTGCTCATAGATGCTTTTATCACGATCATAAAATGCCAACTTGTATATGGATGGAGCAATTGCGTCTAGGATCGAGAAATCAAATCGAAGTGGGTTGTAACAGTTCTCCGTTCTGCTATCACGTACCTCAAAATGCAGATGCGGTCCCTGGGAAGCTCCAGTGTTACCTGTGTATCCTATTAATTGCCCTTTTTGTACTTGAATAGATTCTTCTGGCACAACAATATCCACCTTCCATGATTCAAGCTCATATTGTCTTGACTTCAGGTAATGCTGAACAGCCATTGTGAAGCTGTTCAAGTGAGCATATAATGTTGTTAGTCCGTTCGGATGACTTATATACAAAGCATTTCCAAAACCACCTTGCTCAATTTTAATCCTTGAAATATATCCATCTGCAGGAGCATAAAGAGGAAGATTTTCCCTCGATTCTGTAGAGATATCAAGACCCATATGAAAATGATTGGGGCGCATCTCACCAAAGTTGGCATTGAGCTTGGGCTTTATAGAAAGGGGAAATTTGAAATAAAAAGGATCTGTTTTTAACTGGGCCATGGCCTGAGAAAAGAGACAGAATGGAATGATTAACCTAATCAACTTAGAAAACATGGCACAAATTTAGTACCCTTTCAATCATTGTAATCAAGACAACCTGATTTATAATTAATTATCTAACAAACCGACACCAACGATGATTATAGGATTTCTTAAAAAAAATGATAAAATACAAGATTCCCATACATCAAAAATCAATAATTCGTTGTCTAGTATGAATAACGAACACAACAATGGGTACAAAATTTAGGTTAACATGGAATTTACTATTTGCCATCTTCAAATTTGGTAGGAAGAAGTCAAAACAACCAATCAATGATGCAATTTGCTTTCCAGATATGCCTAAAAAGCATATTGTGGAAGACTTTGAAATGGCCGCTTACCATAACCAAGCCTGATTTTCCACCAACTTTCAACAAAATTTCACTGTTTTAATTTATTGTCTTTTTCTTCCGCTAAAAACAGTTGACATAACGTAGATTTGCTCTCCGGGAACATCCCGGTTTTTTTATGCCTATTCATCAACAAATCTAGACCCAATATGCCAAAAGACAGCTCCATCCAATCAGTGCTGATCATCGGTTCAGGACCAATCGTAATTGGACAAGCCTGTGAGTTTGACTATTCAGGTTCTCAAGCAGCAAGAAGCCTGACAGAGGAAGGAGTCAAAGTGATTCTAATCAATTCCAACCCAGCTACCATCATGACAGACCCGATGATGGCAGAAAAAGTTTATCTGTTGCCGCTTAATACGGAAAGCATCGAGCAGATCCTGATGGAAAACAATATCGATGCTGTTCTGCCAACAATGGGTGGGCAAACTGCGTTGAACCTTGCAAAAGAAGCTGAAGAGTTAGGCATCTGGGAAAAATACAATGTTAGACTTATTGGGGTTGACATCAAAGCCATCGACAAGGCAGAGGACCGTGAAAAATTTAGGCAATGGATGATTCAACTTGGCGTGCCCGTTGCAACTGCTAAAACAGCTAACTCATTTTTAGAAGGGAAGGAATTTGCACAAGAAATAGGATTTCCCTTGGTAATACGTCCATCCTTTACCCTTGGTGGAACAGGAGGCGGATTTGTGATGAGCAAAGAACACCTTGATGAGGCACTGAACAGGGGACTTTCAGCATCCCCAATTCATGAAGTACTTGTAGAAGAAGCAGTATTGGGATGGAAAGAATTTGAACTTGAATTACTAAGGGATTCCAAAGACAACGTTGCAATCATTTGTACAGTAGAAAACTTTGATCCAATGGGGGTTCATACTGGCGACTCTATCACGGTTGCACCAGCCATGACACTCAGTGATACAGCTTTCCAGCTGATGAGAAACACCGCAATCATGATAATGCGTGACCTTGGTAATTTTTCTGGTGGCTGCAATGTTCAATTTGCACTCAATCCAGAAACTGAAGAAATCATCGCCATCGAAATCAACCCCAGGGTTAGTCGATCTTCTGCGCTTGCATCAAAGGCAACTGGATACCCCATAGCCAAAATTGCTGCAAAGCTCGCACTTGGATTTTCATTGGATGAATTAAAAAATCAAATCACAAAAACCACTTCCGCCTACTTTGAGCCTGCTCTCGATTATGTAATTGTAAAAGTTCCAAGATGGAATTTCGATAAGTTCAAGGGAGCAAACGATACGTTGGGATTGCAAATGAAATCAGTGGGCGAAGTGATGGCCATTGGAAGAAGCTTCACCGAAGCAATACAAAAAGCATGTCAAAGTTTGGAAAATAATGCAGTTGGACTTGGCTATTATGGAAAAAGTCTGATGCATGCTGACGAACTGGTTGAATACATCAAAACACCTAAATGGGATCGCATCTTTAGAATCAAGGATGCGCTGATGGCAGGCATCAGTGTAAAAACAATTTGCCAGGCAACAAGGATAGACAGGTGGTTTATTTATGAAATTCAAAAGATCGTTGACATAGAAAAAAAGATTTCAAAATATAAACTCGACGCACTTCCCATTGAGCTAATCAAGGAAGCGAAGCAACACGGATTCAGTGATGACCAAATATGCAGAATCATGCAAGACGGAAATGAGGATGCATTGTATGAAAAAAGAAAAGCAGCAGGAATAAAAAGGGTTTATAAAATGGTTGATACCTGCTCAGCAGAATTTGAAGCCAAAACACCTTATTTCTATAGCAGTTTTGAAAATCAAGGCACCAATGAAAGCAAGGTGTCAGATAAAAAGAAAATCATTGTGCTTGGATCAGGCCCAAATAGAATCGGGCAAGGTATCGAATTTGACTACTGCTGTGTACATGGATTACTTGCAATTAAAGAATGTGGTTATGAAGCCATCATGATGAACTGCAACCCGGAAACAGTTTCTACAGATTTTGATATTGCTGACAAGCTTTATTTTGAACCCGTATTTTGGGAACACCTTTGGGAATTGATTGAACATGAAAAGCCAGAAGGCGTTATTGTGCAACTGGGCGGACAAACTGCACTAAAGCTTGCTGAAAAACTTCACAAGAAGGGAGTAAAAATAATCGGAACGTCATACGACAATATGGACATTGCAGAGGACCGTGGACGTTTTAGTGATATGCTAAAAAGCCTGGATATTCCTTACCCTAATTATGGAACAGCGTTAAATGTTGATGATGCAATAGCAGTTGCAAAACAAGTTGGATATCCTGTATTGGTTAGACCTTCGTATGTGTTGGGTGGACAAAGAATGCGTATTGTAATCAATGACGATGAACTAGAACAAGCTGTAGTAAGTTTACTTAAACACCTGCCAGATAATAAAATTTTGATTGATCATTTCTTGGATAGGTGTCAGGAAGCTGAAATTGATGGCATCTTTGATGGAGAGAATTTCCATGTGATGGGTGTGATGGAACACATAGAACCTGCTGGAATCCATAGTGGTGATAGCAATGCAGTTCTTCCTGCATTCAACTTAACGCCATTGATTGTAACTACCATGGAATTCTATGCAGAAAAAATTGCAAGGGCATTGAATATTCTTGGACTGATAAACATCCAATTTGCCATCCAAAAAGGACAGGTATTTGTGATAGAAGCAAACCCACGCGCTTCTAGAACCACTCCTTTCATTGCGAAAGCATACCAAATACCTTACTTGAATATCGCAACAAAGGTGATGATGGGTACACATAAAATAACTGATTTTACTTACGAGAAAAAGCTCGAAGGGTTTGCCATAAAAGAACCAGTATTCAGTTTTGATAAATTTCCTGGTGTAAATAAGGAACTTGGTCCAGAAATGAAATCAACTGGAGAAGCTATTCGATTTATAAAAGACCTGCGAGATCCATATTTCAGAACCTTGTATAAGGAAAGGAGTATGCATTTGAGCAAATAATTTCAATTGGGCAAAATCTATTAAATCGCATCCTCTGCTTTTCGCTTTAGAGCGTTGATGATTTATATACTTCATCACATACTTGAAGTATAATATCGCAAGCAAGTGAAAGTTCATCCAAAGTGATGACTAGTGGTGGCGCAATACGCATGCAATTGGATGCAAACAAAAACCAATCAGTGAAAACTCCTAGTTCTATGCAGCGGTCAATAATTTTTTTATTCTGCTCAAACGAATCAAACTCAATAGCCATTAACATGCCCACAGACCTGAATGATTTAATCAATGGGTGCTGAAGTTTATTCTTTAGTAAAGTTCTTTTTATTTCAATTGAATCCATCAGCTTCTCATCAAGCAACACTTCCAATGCGGCCAATCCCGCAGCACAACAAACAGGATGTCCACCAAAGGTGGTGATATGTCCCAAAATTGGATTGGAGGCAAGCTCCATCATTTTACTTCGTTCAGCTATAAATGCCCCCAGTGGCATTCCACCTCCAATTGCTTTACCAAGCACAAGTATGTCGGGTTGAATATCATATTGTTCAAATGCAAATAAGCTGCCCGTCCTACCAAATCCAGTTTGTATTTCATCTAAGATGAGCAATGCACCCACCTCTTGGCATCTGTTTCTCAACGCTTTCATCCACTCTTTGGAAGGAGCCAATACCCCTCGTTCTGCCTGTATCGGTTCTGCAATAACACAAGCTGTAGCTTGGTCAATTTGATAAAGCTGATCAATATCATTGTGATCAAGGTGATACACTTCTGGCAATAAAGGCCGATAAGCATTTCGCCAATATTCACTTCCCATCACACTTAATGCACCCTGGGTTGAACCATGGTATGATTCATTAAATGCAATCATCTTAGTACGACCTGTAATTTTTTTTGCAAGCTTCATAGCACCCTCAATTGCTTCAGCACCAGAGTTGGTAAAGTATATACTATCAAGTGAAGTTGGAAGTACTGAGCTCAATTTATGGGCATACATAACTTGTGGTGATTCAACAAGTTCACCATATACCATCAAATGCAGGTAACGGTCAACCTGATCCTTAATGGCAGTAGTAACTTTTGCATTTCTGTGTCCTATATTACAAACACTGATCCCACTAATCAAATCAAGATAAGATTTACCATCTTTGTCCCACATAGTGCAACCCTCAGCCTTCACAATTTGAAGTGCCAGTGGACTCTCAGAAGTTTGTGCCACATGCGCTAAAAATAATTCCCGTTGATTCATCCCGGCAAAGGTCGATAAAATAAAGTTAAACACATACAGACTACACTTAAACAATTAATCATTGCGACGAAATCAATAACTTTACTTTACATGCCAACGATACTGCCAGTAAAAGGAATTGAACCAAGCTTCGGCAACAACATTTTTATAGCCCCCAACGCAACAATTGTTGGTGATGTAAAAATGGGTGACGACTGCAGCGTATGGTTCAATGCGGTGATTCGTGGAGATGTTAATTCGATTGAAATTGGCAATAAGGTGAACATACAAGACAATGCCACCATTCATTGCACCTTCATAAAACACAAGACAATTATTGGGAACAACGTTAGCATCGGTCACAATGCCATGGTGCATGGATGCACCGTACAAGATAACGTGTTGATTGGCATGGGCGCTATCGTTATGGATGGTGCTGTTATTGGAAGCAATAGCATCATTGCTGCAGGCGCAGTTGTTCTTGAAGGCACTATTGTAGAGCCAGAATCAATATTTGCAGGTGTTCCTGCAAAAAAGGTAAAAAACATTTCAAAAGAAATGATAGAAGGTGAAATTGAAAGAATTGCAAATAACTATGTGATGTATTCCAGCTGGTACAAATAAAAACCCACCACATGAAAAACAAGATGCTGAAATCAATCCTACTTTTTACAATCCCATTAATATTGCTGGGATCATGTTCAAGAAAATCAGGCTGTCCGAGCAACGGGAAAAATGTTGGAGCTGAACGATTGATGAGTGGTGAAAAAGTTCCTAGGGCAAAAAAATTCAAGGTCTAATTACCATTCCTTTTCCTGAATGCTTTCAAGGATATTATAATAACTGATATAGCGGTCTTCGTGTATCACCCCATTTAACACTGCATCTTTAACAGCACAACCTGGCTCGTTGATATGCAAACAATTATTGAATTGACAGGATGATACCAATGCCCGCATTTCAGGAAAATAATGGGAAAGCTCCTGCTTTGGAATATCTGCAATTGCGAACTCCCTCATGCCGGGTGTATCGATGATCACACCGCCATTGGGCAAATCATACATCTCAGCAAAGGTTGTGGTATGCAACCCTTTTCCACTCCATTCACTTACTTCCTGCGTTTTAATATTGGCACCAGATAAAATATGATTTATAAAACTAGACTTCCCCACGCCTGAATGTCCGCTCAACAACGTAACCTTTTGATGTAATAATTGATTCAAGGTGTCCAAACCAGACCCGTTTGTAAGGGAAGTCACCAATACACGATAACCAATTTTCTCATACATCTTCTGTCGCTCTTCAGATAAAAGCAAATCCTTTTCAGTATAAAGATCAGACTTATTAAACACTACAATTGCTGGAATGTGAAAGGCTTCACAGGTCAACAGAAACCGGTCTATAAAACCCAGTGAAGTTTTAGGATCGCGTATAGTTGCAATGAGTAACGACTGATCAAGATTAGACGCAATGATATGATGCTGCCTTTTATTTGCAGGCGAAATTCTATTCACATAGTTTTTCCGATCCTCGATGTTGAATATCATTACACTTCCTTCTACCTCATCTTCCATCTCAAATTCCACAACATCCCCAACAGCAATGGGATTGGTTGAAGTGAAACCATCCATTTTGAATTTTCCTTTCAGCCTGGCTTTGTAAAAAACACCAGTGCTGCTCTTTACAACATACCAGCTACCAGTGGATTTATAAACAATGCCTTTCATAATGAATACAATATATGCATTGCTAACTTAAATATCGTGCAACAATTGGCAATCGCCTTCCAACGCCAAATGCCTTGATACTTACCCGAATGATTGGACAAAATTGATTTCGCTTGTACTCATTCATGTTAACCATCTTGAGCACCCTTTTTACCAAGCCCTCATCCATACCAGCATCAATAATTTCCTTGGGACCCTTTCTTTTTTCGATGTAGAGATACAGTATTTTATCGAGCAACGCATAATCAGGAAGACTATCGCTATCCTTTTGATTTGGACGCAACTCTGCAGAGGGCTCTTTGGTAAGAATATTTTTAGGAATGATCTCTCCCTTGCGATTCATCCAATGGGCCAAAGCAAATACTTGCGTTTTATATAGATCCCCGAGGATACTCAAACCGCCTGCCATATCACCATATAAAGTACCATAGCCAGTAGCCAGTTCACTTTTATTAGAAGTATTTAACAATACATATCCAAATTTATTCGCAATGGCCATCAGTAAGTTGCCCCTGCTGCGGCTTTGAATATTTTCTTCTGCAACACCAAATTGAGTACCATTGAAAAGTGGATCTAATACAGTTAAAAAATTATCATAAATTTTTTCAATAGGAAGAATATGATAAGGATTACCAAGATTCTTACTCAGCTGAACTGCATCATCAACGGAATGACTACTTGAAAAAGATGATGGCATTAAAACAGATACGACGTTTTCTGCACCCAATGCCTCCACTGCCAAAGCAAGTACCAAGGCTGAATCTATTCCGCCACTGCTTCCTAGTATTGCCTTTTTAAATCCCAGCTTATTAAAATAATCAGCAATGCCAAGTATCAAGGCATCATGAATCTGGGAAATATTATGTTCATGAGTTAAATATGGTAAAATAGAATTGGTGTCTTCTGCGTGAACAAAACGCATATTTTGATCAAGTCCCTGATCAACCTTCGATGAATTTTGATTAGCAGGTATATACAAGTCTTCTGTATCAATTAAGGCAGCATCCTCTTCGAACGCCTTTAAACGGCTATGCATTTCACCATTTGCCTTGAACACCATGCTGTTTCCATCAAAAATAATTTCTGTATGGGCTCCAACAGTATTGCAATAAATCATAGGTAACTTATACTTCATTACATTCAACCTCACAACTTCAATGCGGTCTTCATCATGATTAAAATCAAATGGAGATGCAGAAATGTTAATCATGATATCAGGTGATTGCAACATCAACATATCCATTGGACAAACTCGATACAATGGATTATCACCTAGGTTCCAAATATCTTCACAAATGGTAAGTGCAATTCGTTTACCCTTAAATTCAATTACATTCCAATTATAGGCAGGCTCGAAGTAACGGTATTCATCAAAAATATCATAATTGGGTAAGAGCGACTTATGCGCCATGCCATGAACCTTTCCATTGTAAAGCAGGATAGCAGAGTTTAATAAGTCTTTTCCTTCAACTTGGGGATTTCTTGTTGGTGCACCCACAAGAATGCCAATATCATTGGATTGCTCTGCAAGAAATGCTACTGTATCTTCAACCTGATTGATAAAATCCTTGAATTCTAGAAAATCCCTTGGGGGATAGCCACAAACAGATAGTTCAGAAAATACAACAAGGTCTGCACCCTTGGCTTTTGCCTCCTCCACGGATTGGAGGATTTTTTCCCTATTGAAGCTAAAATTACCAATATGGTAGTTTTGTTGCGCAATGAAAACCTTCATGCAGCAAAATTGCAGAATCTAAACGAATAAACGTTAAAATAAAATACGCTAGCTCAATTAAATTCCCTTTACTTTATTTTTGTTTAACAGACGAATTTCCAGATAACAATTGAATTAGAACCATCCAATGTATAAATTACTCACTGCTGCTATCCTCTTATCATTATTGGCTTGCAATAGCAGCAATAACAAGCCCAATACTGAAAATATTAATGTTCCCCTCGAGTTGAAAAGATTTGATAAAGCCTTTTTTGCAGTAGATACATCGGGAATTGATTCTTCACTAAATGAATTGAAAAAAAACTACCCCATTTTTCTTAATGATTACTTAGAGCGGATTATCGGGGTCAGCCAATCTGATAGCAATTACAAAGAGCAGATTAAACTATTCATACGTGATTACAAACCTGTGCTTGATTCAATTTCAACAATTGAAAAAGGCATAGAAAAAGCATTCAACCAAAATAAGGACGCGTTAAAGCTGGTAAAATATTACTTCCCTAACTATAAACTACCACATCAATTCATCACATTCATCGGACCAATGGATGCTTATGCAAACACATCCACAGGAGGCCATGGGGAAATAATAACTGAGTATGCTATTTGCAGTGGACTACAATTACACCTTGGTGCTGAGTCAAGTTTTTATCAATCTGAAATCGGAAGCCAATTGTATCCAGCATATATCTCCAAAAGATTCAACACAGATTATATTGCCATCAATTGTATGAAAAATATCATAGACGATATTTTTCCACCCAAGTACTTCGATGTGAGTTTACTCGACATCATGATTGACCAAGGCAAGCGGATGTATTTACTTGATTTGTTAATGCCAGATACCGACCCAGCATTGAAATTGGGCTATACAAAAGAACAATTCAATGGGGCAATGGAAAACGAAGCATTCATTTGGAATTTCTTTACTGAAAACAACCTCTTGTTCGAAAAGGACCAGATCAAAATCCGCTCATTTATTGGCGATGGACCAAATACAGAAGAATTGGGAGAAGGATCGCCGGGATTTATTTCACTCTTTGTTGGAAAGCAAATTATTAGCAAGTACATGAAAATCCATCCTGAAACAACCATTGCACAATTGTTTTCAATGAATGCAGCATCAATATTGTCTGCATCAAAATACAAACCAAAATAAAAAGAGGGCTATTTTAGGCAACCTTTGGACGTTGGCCCATGTTGTACATAAAACGTACGTGTGATGCAATGGCTGAACGTGTAGTTGGAAAATAGATATAGTGTAACTCAAACTTTTCACAAGTCTCCCTCACAATCTTGCTGATAGCCGGATAGTGAATATGGCTTATACGGGGAAACAAATGATGTTCAATTTGGTAATTCAATCCGCCAACAAACCAGGTTACAATCTTATTCTTTGAAGCAAAATTTGCGGTTGTTTTAACTTGGTGTATGGCCCACTCATTTTCAATTTTCTTAGGATCGAAACCGGCAGATTCAAATTCAGCATGCTCCACAACGTGCGCTAATTGAAATACAAAGGCTAGGGTTAAGCCCAAAGTAAATTGGCTGATAAAAAAACCTGCTAACCAACCTTTCCAGCCGATTAACATTAAAGGCAATACAATATAGAAGCCAATGAAAAATAATTTCCCAGCCCAGAAAATTAAATGGTCTTTAAATTCCATCTTTTTGAGCGGTGTAGTATAGATCCTGCTTTTAAAATATTTGATGTAATCTGTGAAAAACATAAACAGTGAAGTGAACCCATAAAGCACAAACATATAAATACTCTGGAAACGATGCATAGGCTTCCAAGGCTGAGTACTGCACTCACGCATGAAAGGCATGTTGTTGATATCATCATCAACACCATCAATATTGGTATAGGTATGGTGAATGATATTGTGCTTCAGCTTCCAAAGAAATGCATTTCCACCAAGAAAATTATTTGTCAGTCCGAAAACTTCATTGACCCAATTCTTTGTTGAAAAACTTCCATGACAAGCATCGTGCATCACATTGAATCCAATGGCAGTCATGTTCAAGCCAAACAATACCCACAAGAAAGATGATAACATCCAATGCAAATCAACCAACATCAACACTGCATAAAGTGAAATCATACTCGGAATTAGGATCATTGTTTTACCATACAACTTCCAATTACCTGTTTTTTTTAATCCATTCTTCTCAAAATAACCATCCACTTCTGCTTTTAGTGCATTAAAAAAAACCCTATTCTTGTTGTTGAAGGAAACCTTATAATTCATATTGTTTGTTTGGCTTAACGAGTAATATGTGTAAAATTAGTTTTTATTAGATAAAAAAGTGGGCTTAATTCCGTTTGAAAGGGGCTTCCATCTGAAAGACCGGAATTTTTACTTCAAATTTTTTCTTTGTATCTACATTTTCCATCAAATATGTTCCATGCATCTGACCCAATTCTGATTTGAGGTTGCATCCAGATATGTATTGATATTTCTCATTGGGAGCAATAATTGGTTGAACACCTATTACACCCACTCCTTCTACTTCACGTTTTTCCGTACTGCTATCCTTGATATACCAATGTCTTCGCAATAATTGAACAGGAAAAGCATTGTTGTTTTCGATGCTTACCCTATAGGCAAACATGAATTCACGCTGCTGGGGATTAGAATAATCCGGCTGGTAGAATTGCTCAACACTAATTTTAACCCCTTCTGTTACTGCAGACTCCATCGTGTTTGGTTTAACCAAATGTAAAACAAT
The DNA here is from genome assembly GCA_945866165.1 of Chitinophaga pinensis. Taxonomy (GTDB): domain Bacteria; phylum Bacteroidota; class Bacteroidia; order Chitinophagales; family Chitinophagaceae; genus Pollutibacter. Next base: position 11,623 of record CAMBGO010000050.1, read on the forward strand.
ATCAAATAAAATCAACTTATAAAAACCGAATCCACATGATTAATAACATCTCTATCTCTGCTTTGTTTGATTTTTTTTATTAACCTGAGTTTAAAAGTGCTCAGAGAAAGCTTTTTTTTATATTTTTTATGTTTAACTTAATTAAAAAATTAACAACCCTCGCCATGAAAAAGAATATTTTAACAATTCTAGGAATTATTTCAGCACTTTTTGCATTTGCTCAACCCCGAACAGGTGATCCGAAATTAACTGAAGTTTGGTCTCCTGTGCCTTCAATAGTAACCCCTGGTAAAACAGCACACGATGCACCTTCAGATGCAATCGTACTGTTCAATGGTACTGATTTTTCTGCATGGAATGGAAAGGGTGGACAAACTCCAACATGGTCAATTGCAGATGGTGCCATGACAGTAGCAAAAGGTGCAGGGATGATTACTACGAAACAATCCTTTGGTGATTGTCAACTCCATATCGAATGGAGAGCACCCTCTGAAGTAAAAGGTGAAGGACAAGGAAGAGGAAATAGTGGAATTTTTTTGATGAATAAATATGAACTGCAGGTACTAGATGGTTATAATAACAGCACGTATTCAAACGGACAAGCTGCAAGTATTTACAAGCAACTCATACCTTTAGCCAATGCAAGCAGGAAACCAGGAGAATGGCAAAGCTATGATGTGATTTTTATTGCACCGCGCTTCAATAAAAATGGACAGATTCTTTCACAAGCCCGCATCACAGTGATTCATAATGGTGTACTTGTACAAAATAATGCAAGCATCTGGGGAGGAACAGAATATATTGGTATTGCTAATTACGGTCAACATGGAGCAAAAGGACCAATCAGCTTACAAGACCATGGTGATCAAGTAAGCTTTAGAAATATTTGGATCAGGGAGCTGGAATGATTTTAATTTCCTTACACATAAATATTAAATCCCTGCAAATTCTTGTAGGGATTTTTCATTTGGATAATCAACTAAATTTAGGATTGTGCAAGTTCAACTGTTTCCTGTAGTGCATGCAAAAAATCAAACAACTGGCTCATGGAATTAACCTGTTCAGTAACTAACAAGAAATTTTTACCGACCTGCTTCAGGTGACTTTTATTTGTTTTTGTTTGAATATAAAACAAAATAGATTGAAACAACTTCGATTCAAAATACGGTGAATCAGGATTGTTTACAAAATAACAACGAAGGGTTTTTTGTTTCAATGTCATCCGCTCGAAACCAAGTTCTACCGCCATTTTTCGACAACGTACTGTTGTAAATAAATCTTCAACGCAGGATGGAACCGGCCCAAAACGATCACTCATTTCATTGGTAAAAGAAATCAACTCTGCTTCATCCCGGCAGTTGTCTAACCGCGTATACAATAACAACCGCTCGGCAATTTGTTCAACATAATCATCAGGTATGAGTATTTCAAGGTCAGTGTCAATTGTGCAATCTGAAACAAAATCATCCTGCTTGTTAATTTCGTCCTTGAACACCTCCCTAAAAGAAGTACGTTTCAATTCTCTAATAGC
>CAMBGO010000051.1 GCA_945866165.1 Chitinophaga pinensis
CTTCTTTTCCCGGCATCGGTGTTTTCAAATCTCTTGATGGAGGAAAAAGTTGGCAGTCGTTGGGACTTGAAAATACGGGAACCATTTCAAGAATTGTAGTTCATCCGTCAAACCCTGATGTGGTCTATGTTTCAGCCGGTGGAAATGAATGGAGTTATAATAATGACAGGGGCATATTTAAATCTGAGAATGGTGGAAAAACATGGACAAGGGTTTTAGGTTCTGATGAAAAAACTGGTGGTGTTGATATTGTAATGGATCCATCCAATCCAAATACATTGATTGTATCACAGTGGAATAGAATTCGCAAGCGTTGGAGCGATCCGGTTCCTGAAGACGGGGACTATTTGTATAAAACTACAGATGCAGGAAAGACCTGGAAGAAAGTGACCAATGGTTTACCAGAAACAAAATTTACAGGACGCATTGGATTGAACTTTTCTAAGAGCAATCCAAATGTGGTGTATGCTTATGTAGATAACCATACTCCTAAGCGTGAGCCCAAGGAAGGCGAACTAGATCCTTATGGAAGGCCCATTCAAGTTATTCCTTATGGTGTGCAGGTATATAGAAGTGATGACAAGGGAGAAAATTGGAATAAAGTGAGTACAGAAGATGAGAAGCTAGAACGATTTGCTGGCACCTATGGCTGGGTGTTCGGACAAATCAGGGTTGATCCGAACAACGAAAATGTAGTGTATATAATGGGTGTTCCTTTGGCAAAATCTGTTGATGGCGGAAAAACTTTCACAGTGATGCGCGGCTCTGATAAGGAAAGTGAATCAATGCATGGCGACAATCATGCCATATGGATTGACCCGTCAAATAGCGATTATATTATCAATGGAAATGATGGAGGAGTAATTCTTTCTTATAATGGAGGAACCAAATGGAAGAACTTTTTCAGAAAAATTCCTACCACACAATTTTATAATGTTACTTATGACATGAGTACACCCTATAATATCCTTGGTTCTGTTCAAGATGAAGGAAGTTATATGGGAAGTATTAAGAATGAATTTGGAAAGAAGCCTGATGGATTTAAACAATGGCAGGATGCACCTGGTGGAGAAGGAACCATAATAGCTGTTGATCCAAAAGATCCCAATATTGTCTATGCGAGTTCTTTTTATGGCCGATTGATGAGGAGTGATCTTCGTATGCCTAAGGTTCCTTGGGGACAAAAACCCAAACCTGATTCTGTTAGGTCAAAAGATATTTTTCCAGTTAAAGCAGCAGATGAAGAAGTTCATCGTGGGGAATGGTTGGCATACTCAATGTTATCGCCACATGATAATAACGTGATCTATCATGGATTCCAATATTTATTTCAATCAAACGATCAAGGTAAAACATGGAAACGTATTAGTGATGACTTGAGTTACAATGACAAAAGTAGGATGGGAAGAACACCTTATGCAATCAATCATCAAGCCATTACTGCAATTGACGAATCGCCTATAAAAAAAGGATTGTTGTATGTTGGAACGGATGATGGCAGGGTTTGGGCGCGTGATGGTGAAACTGAATCTTTCAAGCCTATCATGAAGGGAATACCACAGAATGCACACACTTCTAGAATAGTGGCATCATCACACAAAGAAGGACGTGTTTACCTAACGCTTAGCAATAGAAGGGAGGATGATAACACAGCCTATGTTTTTGTATCTGATGATAAAGGTGTTAACTGGAAGAGCATTGCTTCAAATCTTCCAAATTCACCAGCGAATGTAATTCGTGAAGATGCCAATAATCCATCAATCCTTTATTGCGGAACAGACATGGGTGTTTATGTAAGTAAGGATGTTGGTAAAAGCTGGCATTCATTGCAGTGTAATCTTCCTGCTGTGGTTTCAGTTCAAGATTTATTTATTCATCCTAGAGATAAAAACTTAGTAATCGCAACTTACGGTAGAGGTATCTATGTAATGGATGATATTTCATCGATTAAATAGTTCATCCAAAAATAAACATGCAATCATTTATAGATTGCATGTTTATTTTACAGGAAAAGATCTGTATAAAGGTGCGCGCCCGGCACAACAGAATAGCCAGCAAGATCTGTTATTCCTTCTTCCGCAAGAACAGCCTCATCCAAATAACAATTGCCTGTGCATTGTCCTGAAGGTCTTTTTAAAATATAATATGCTGCATCTGCTAATATCTCAGGAGTCCTGCTCATATTAATAAGCATCTGTCCTCCTAGTAAGTTCATAACCGCTGCAGTGGCAATGGTTGTTCTAGGCCAAAGTGCATTCGATGCAATTTTATATTGTTTCAGTTCTTCAGCAAGACCGATAGCGATCATGCTCATATCATATTTACTAATGGTATAAGCCAAATGACTACCAAACCATTTTGGATCTAAATTTAATGGAGGCGATAATGTAATAATGTGTGGGTTGTTCCCTTTTTTGAGGTGAGGTATGCAATGCTTTGAAACAAGAAATGTACCTCTTACGTTTATGCTGTGCATCAAGTCGAAACGCTTTGATTCTGTGTCTTCTGTTGAAGTTAGGGAAATGGCAGAAGCATTGTTGATTAATATGTCAATGCCGCCAAAGGTTTCAACACCCTTCGCAATTGCTTCTTGAATTTGTTCTTCAAATCTAATATCACATTGAACTGCCAATGCTTTTCCTCCGGCTTCTTCTACTTCTTTTGCTGCTGAATAAATTGTTCCACCCAACTTCGGGTTTTCTTCAACTGATTTTGCTGCAATTATAATGTTTGCACCTTCTTTTGCAAGTTTAAGTGCAATTGCTTTTCCAATACCCCTGCTTGCGCCAGTGATGAAGACTGTTTTTCCTTTGAATAACATGGTAATTTTTATTTAGTACTCTAAGTTAGATTTATTTGAACGTAAATTAACTAAAGTTCCTTAACCCTGATAATGCTGTTTGTTACTTTAAATATTTCAAAAGTCTTGAAATCTTGCGGAGCCGACATCCCTTCGCCAAACATAATCATGTCCAGGGTTCTGATTTGAACGGGCTTTTCTGTATAAAATTTTTGCAGACGTTGGTCCCACCAAAGCTCTTTGCATAGCAATGTATCACCCTTGATATTATAAACCCTTACGCTATCACGAATGAAAATTTTGTTGTCACTTTCATAATAGCTTGCATAAAGTGCATCAAGCTTACTTTCAACCTTGAGTGTTGAATCATAAAAATCAACATGAAGTGACTTTGGCAATTCCATTCTCGAGCCGGAATCTTGATAGTGAAGCATCAGTGGGGCTGTTAGGAGTGCCCTCATTTTACCACCTTGACTTATATAACTTTGAATATTGATTGCTTTATCAATACCAAGTTTTTTTTCAAAGATGGCTGTAATTTTTTTTTCGTCATTCACACATGATAAAAGCGTAAACGTAAAAAGGCTGAAAATGATGACGACTCTTATCACAATTGCTTACTAGTTTATTGGTACTTTGGTTTGTTGAACCAAATATCGCTTAGGTTGAAGCCAAGTGAAAACCTGAAAATATTTTCTCTAATTTCATTTGTTTTATTTCCCCTGAAACCAAGCTCGAATGCAGTGTTAATAGTAGTATATTGATTTGTATACACGTTTCTTCTAACTGGAAGTCTTGTGCCAAAAGTGAAGGCATAGTATCCAACATTTTTACTATAATTAATTGGGTCTGTACCAAAAAACAAACCTGCACTGTATACAACCCTTTCCCAATATTTTGTTGACTTATTATCCGGCATAAACTGACCTCCAAATCTTGCAGTCCAACTATTTTTTAATTTATCAGATTCGCCATAATATCTATAATTACCCCATTTTTCAACATTAAATTCAGCACCAATCATCCAATTTTCATTTTTTTCAATCATAAATCCAGCAGACCATGACCCTGGATAGATTATTTTTCCCTTCTGTTCTTGTCCTTTAAACACGCTGTCAACCACTACTATTCCTTCTGTAGGCGAAAAGTCAATTGTTTCCCTGTTAATCGATCGGTTTGCATTCAATGTTGATTGAAGATTTGCAGTACCGCCTAATTTCAATGTATAGTCTTTGCTTAGCTTGATTTTATATTGGATACCAAGGTTTAGAAAAAGTCCTCCAAAATTACTGGTGTCAGTAGAGATGGTCGATTTATAGTTTATGCTATCATTGATAAATGAAACCCTGGTGCTATATTCTTTGTTACCGAACATATATCCTGTATTGAATCCTACGCTAAGGGTTTTTGAGCCATAAGCCATACCCATGTATGCTTGGTAGGTTCCACCATAGCCGACATATTTGTATTGCACGCTATCTACATTCGGAATTCTAGTGCGGGTAAAAATCTCATAATTAATTCTGCTAACTGGGCGCAATCCCAAGTTCATACCCCATTCTCTTTTTTTAGATAAAGGAAGTCCAATTTGAACATACGATGGAACGAGGTTTGCAGAAGTGAATTTTTTCGGAGGATTCAAAGACCTTAATGTTCTTGAAGTATAGTCCAACCCGATATCAAGCGTAGTGATTTTAAGTCCTGTGTATGAAGCTGGATTTGAAAAGTTTACTGCCTGGTAGTCAGAATAAGCGGCACTCAAACCACCCATGGACCTACTAAGGATATTTTGGGCAGGAATCAAGTCGCCTAATCCATACCTGGAGTAGGGAGAATTTTCTTGTGCATAGGTCTGTGAAACAGACAGTGCAGTTAAAAAGAAAGAAACTAAAAATAAATGTCTATTAATTATTGATCTCACTAATCGCATACAATCCTTTAAAAAGTAATTCGGGGTCTGCAAATATCTTGTTTTTAAGTAGGCGTGCAAAATAGGTGCAATCTCCGCCGGTTAAAACCGCGTTAAAGTTCCCATATTTTTCGCCATAAGTGCTTATTATTCCTTCTATTTCTTTTGACATGCCCAATAATACACCGCTAAGGATGTTTGTTTTGGTGTCATAACCAACCAATGGGAAATTCCAGTCCTTCTCAACCAATGGCAAGAGTGCAGTGTGTTCATGAAGCGATTTGAGTCGCATTGCAGCGCCAGGGGAAATACCGCCACCGAGAAATTCACGGTTTTTATTGATGAAATTATAGGTTATACAACTCCCTAGGCCTATCACAAGGTTGTTTTTGCCAGGGTAAAGATGTACTACCGCAGCAGCTAGCGCAAGCCGATCTGCACCCATTGTTTCTGGTTTTCCTACTGGAACCGTGAAATTTAGCGTGGTTTTATGCGATAATTTATGAAAAATGGTATTTTCTGAAAGTATCGTCTCAAGTTTTTCGTTGTGGTGGATGACCGATGATAAGATTGATTTGTCAGGGCTGTGTTTTTTGATGATTTGGCTTATTGCTTCAACGCCATCATCCTCAAGTACATACGTTTCCAAAAGCTCACCTTCATTGAACAGGGCAGCCTTCATGCGTGTGTTTCCTAGATCTGCGCAAAGGGTTTTCATGAGCTTGTTTTCTCAAAGTTGGGGTAAACTTGTTGAATAAGGTTGTTTATTTTGGCATTATTCAAATTCAAGGCCTTCGAGGTTCCTAAAATGCCCGTTGAGCCTTATTTTGGACTTGAGTTCTTCCATTTGTGAAAGTATTGGAATCACCTTTTTTAAATGCCTGCGAATGCACTCTATGCGCTGGTCTTCACGCATTAGCTGCATAAAATGGTATTCTTCTTCAATTGTCATTCCAATATGGTGTGCAAAATCATAGCTCAACAGCTCCCTGTTTTCTGCCTGAATTGTTTTTTTAACTGTTAATAGATTGTGCAGCAAGGTTATTTCATCGGTAATATTTTCAATCAATGTTGGCTTGGCCTCAATATTGTTGGTGGGGTAAGAAACGATGGCACCACTGTATAGTTTTTCGGGTATCTCTCGGATGATTTCTAAGATGTTGAAGATGGAAAGGCCCTTTGTTTTGATATCCATTTCACCATTATCATATGTTTTTGAAATTTCTACCACTTCTACCAACGTGCCAATTTCACTGATCTTTCCATTCAATACCAACGGAATGCCAAATGGTTTTTTTGATTGACTGGAATCGATGATTAATTGCTTATAGCGAGGTTCAAATATGTGTAGGTTCAATTTTTCATATGGAAAAACTGCTATGCTGAGCGGAAATATGGGAATGAAATTTGTCATTCTCTGTAATAATTAAAGTTTAAAGTTTCTTCAACCTGGTTTAAAATAATATGCAATATACATTCCTAATCGTATGGGTATTTTATTTAACCGTTTTAAAGCGATAATTTTAGCATTCAAAGCAGGTAGACTTACACTGCATAAACAAAACAATGTTCCAGGAACTTTTACAACAAGCTATCAAAGGAGATCACAAAAGTATTGCAAGGTGCATATCCTTGATTGAAAATGAGGTGCCTGGTTTTGAAGCATTGTTTTCTACAATGAATACTGAAAAATCTGCCCCGGTAGTTGGGATAACAGGCCCCCCTGGAGCAGGTAAAAGTACGTTGGTTGATCAACTCATTGGCTCTTATGTGAATGAAGGAAAAAAAGTAGCAGTCATTTGCATTGACCCATCCTCTCCATTTAATTTTGGTGCACTACTGGGTGATCGGATTAGAATGAGCGAATGGTATAACCATCCATCAGTTTTTATTCGTTCGCTTGCAAGCAGGGGGTCTCTAGGCGGACTTCATCCAATGGTGATTGAAATAACAGATTTCATTAGGATGTGTAATGTTGATGTTGTTATTGTTGAAACAGTTGGTGTGGGCCAATCTGAAGTGGAAATAGCTGGGTTGGCTGATGCAACAGTACTGGTATTGGTCCCGGAAGGCGGCGATGAGATTCAATTTATGAAAGCAGGACTAATGGAAGCGGCATCTGTTTTTGTGGTAAATAAGTCTGATCGAGAAGGGGCCGATAGGTTTACTATCTTGCTAAAATCTATGTTACATTCATCTGGTAGATTTGCTGATGATGGTAGTAACAATGTAGTGAATACAGTCGCATCTACTGGAGAAGGAATTGAAGCATTAAGAGAATGTATTAGTAACGTGTTGGTTGAAAATACTTCAATTGAAAAAAGAATTCCCCTGCTTGCAAGACGTGCTTATAGATTAATTGAAAAGCGAAGGATGGCGGATATAAATATCCAGCTTCTTGTAGAAGAGCTAACTGATTTGGTAAAGCAACAAAAATTTAACTTATATCAATTCATAAATAAATACAAATAACATGGAAGAGATCATCCCTAATGAAGGTTTCCCTATTGCAGCAAAATGTGAACCTGCTTGTGTTAACGTTGAAGGCGGAAAAACCTATGCCTGGTGCACATGTGGGTTAAGTGAAAAGCAGCCATTTTGTGATGGTAAACACAAAAAGATTGAAGGCAATCCTTATGCAAGCTTGAAGGTAACTTTTGAAAAGAATGAAGAGGTATGGCTTTGTCAATGCAAGAAAACCAAGAATCCGCCTTTTTGTGACGGAAGCCACCGCTAATGATAATAATCGTTTTTAATTCAATTTGATGAGGCTAAGAGACCGAACCTTATATGCTTTGCTGTATGGCATTTCATTGTTGCCACTTGGCTTTTTATATTTGGTAAGCGACTTGCTTTCTTTCATTGTATTTTATTTTATAGGGTACAGGAAGAAAATCGTGTTGTCCAATCTTGAAATTGCTTTTTCTAAAAAAACGAAAGAGGAGCGCAATCAAATTGCAAAGCAGTTTTATAAAAATTTTACTGATACCCTGGTTGAATCCATTAAGCTGATCAGCGCGGATGAAAAATTCATCAAACGTATGTTTGTTGGAAACGTGGATGGATTAAATGCACTGGCAGAAAAGGGTAAAAATATTCAAATTCATGCGATGCATAATTTCAATTGGGAAATCGTAAACCTGGGTGTTTCCCGTTTATTGAAAAAGCCTTTTCTTGGCGTATACCAACCTATTGCAAATACGTTTTTCGAAAATATTTTTACAGGTATTCGATCACGCTATGGCACAAGGCTCATACCGGCAAATGATTTTAAAAATAATTTTATCAAGTATGACAACGAGCAATACCTAATTGCGCTGGTGGCTGATCAGAACCCTGGCAATCCTGCCAAGGCATGGTGGCTGAATTTCTTTGGTAAGCCTGCGCCATTTGTAATGGGACCTGAAAAAGCAGCCCGGGAGCGAAATACGACGGTCGTATTTGCTAATTTTTTCAAGCTAAAGCGTGGTTTATATTCATTTGAAACAGAATTGATAACGGAAGACCTGTCCTTGCTTCCCGAAGGGGAACTCACAAAACGATACTTGAAATATATCGAAGCAAGAATCAATGAACGGCCTGATAATTATCTATGGAGTCATCGCAGATGGAAGCACCAATACAAAGAAGCTTATGCAGATTCATGTTTAGAGAAGTTGAACCTGCCTTAATCTTTTATAGACTTCTCTTTTATAATTTTTACTTTATTGGTCTCTGCAATTTCCTGTAAACTTCCTTTTATTTTTCTGAAGTTATGTAAGCCCTGTCTTTTAATTAAGCTTCCTGCAAATGAAGTATCATTTTCATTTGAAAAAAGATAAATATTTTCATGTTCTTCAATTTCCGCAATTGTTCCAATATCAGCAAACTCTTCCAGGGTGATATTTTCTGCATCTTTAATATGTGAAGCTTGAAATGAGCTTTCAGACCTGAGGTCAATTATTTTTGCTTTTTCATCAAAGGGAAGGTCCATAGCAAGTTCATCCGGCTCTATCGTTATAATTAGATCCAATAAACCAATATCAGATAGTTTCTCAACATCAAAGTCTTGTTCTATAATAGTAATATTTTCAAAGCCAAGTTTATTCAATGTCATCTTGGTCTCTACAGCATCTTCATGTGGCACTGCATAAATTGTATTTTCAGAATTCAATTTCAGCAATCTGTGGTACCTACTGATTTGATCTCCAATAAAAATGGAGCTGCTTATAAACCCCTGATCAAATAAATCATGTGGCCTGAAATCAAGTATTAGTGTGTCTTTATGAAGTAGTAATGCTTTTTTGAGATCTTCAAGCTGGATTGAATCCATGAAAAATTATTTCAGCAAATCTACAATCATATTGTTGATCATTTCAACCTTTGATTTATTAAGCGTGTAGAACACAAACTTTCCATCTCTGTTTGTAGTTAACAGTCCAGCCCTCCTTAATATAGCAAGATGCTGACTGGCGACCGACTGGTCCATTCTTAGTTGTATATATATGTCTGTAACAGATGATTTGCCATTCTTTTCTATGAATTTTAGCATCTCCTGCCTTAGCTTATGGTTAAGGGCCCTAAAGATGAGGGCGACTTTTTTGATGCTAAGGTGGTTCAGTGAAGCAACACTGCTTTTCAATTGGTTGGATTTGGTTTGGGTGTTTTGCGCAGCCTGGTTTTGGCCACTGTAAAGTTCAGACATAATGGTGTTTTTGGTTAGGTGTTACCCAAATATACTAAATAATGATTTTTATCATGTTTTTTATTGCTGTTAAAATTTATTGAATAAATAGCTGAAATGTAGTGAGAACTCTCTTATTTCACTTGTGTTGAATGAAATCCCTTGATATAAAAGGGCTCTGTGTATGCTAGGTCTTGGAATTCTTCTCTTAGGAATGCCTCGTATGAAATCGTGGATATATGTATGGAGGAAGGTACATTTTTAGGGAATACAGCATTGGAATGTTGGACAATTACCCCACATTTTACAGCACCATCACCTATGAACGCAATTCTTTTTTTGTCTAGATATTGTGCAAATGAATCTGCTTCAAGGATCATTGCCGAGGGCTCAAGTACTGTATTCCCGTTTTTATCGTAGAGTGCAGTGTATACTTCATCTCTTCTTGCATCAATCATTGGGCATAGATAATCAATATCGTCATTGATATTTATTCTAGCCATCCAATAAAGGGTATTGATGCAAATAAGTGGGATTTTCAGTGCATAACAAATCCCCTTGGCAGAGGCAAGTCCAACCCTTAAACCCGTATAAGAACCCGGACCATTTATAACTGATATAGCGTTTAATGCTTCAAGTTCAATACCACAGATTTTACAAATTTCAAGGATTGCCGGTTGGAGAAAAGATGCATGGTCGTATTGGTTAGCGTTCTTTAGCTCATGTAACAGTATTCCACCCCTGCTGATACCAATGCTGGCTTCACTGAAGGCTGTATTTATCTGAAGGATGTAGATGGGTTGCATCTTGCAAAAATAAGTTGAGATAATCCAATTAACTTAGCATTCTAAAATTTAGTTTAAATCATGTCAAAGCAAATTATCAATACAACATCAGCGCCAGCTCCTATCGGTCCATACAACCAGGCTGTTAAAGCAGGTGGTTTTCTTTTTATTTCAGGACAAATCGGAATGAATCCAGCTACGGGAAATATTGAGGCTTCTACCATTGAAGAAGAGACCCATCAGGTTATGAAAAATCTTTCTGCCATCTTCGTGGAAGCGGGCATCGATTTTTCAGCAGCTGTAAAAACAACCATTTTTCTAACCGATATGGCTTTGTTTGCTGCAGTTAATGAAGTGTATGCAAGTTACCTGACCGGCAGTTACCCTGCAAGGGAGACAGTTGCTGTAAAGGGTCTACCAAGGGGGGTTAATGTAGAAATCAGCATGGTTGCTTTATGTAGTTGATAATTTAATTTTATGAGTCTATTTTAAACAATAATTTTTTTTAAATTAATTTAATAAATTCGCACAAATCAAAAGTGTTATGAAAAGATTGGTTGCTCTAGTGGTGATTGTGCTGGTATGCTCACTTTCAAATTCATCATTGCATGCTCAGGGATGTGTTGCCATAAGGGGACTGAATGGTGCTGTCTGTGCCAGTAGCAATGGGCATGCTGATTCAACTTCTTGGACCCTAACAATAAATACCCGTTATTTCAAATCATATAAGCATTTTGTTGGTACTGTTGAGCAAAAGGAGAGGTTGGAAAATCAAACCGAGGTAATCAACCATTCTTTTAGCACAGATTTTTTCATTCAAAAAAACTTAAGTAGGAAATTTTCACTTGCAATGAATATTCCTGTGATCAGTAATGCCCGATCGTCTTTATATGAACATGGTGGAAATGCTGTAGGTCCATCTGCTAGAAAGTCAACGCATTCTTTTGGCATTGGTGATATTCGCATTGCTGCTTACTCTTGGTTGCGTGATCCAGGCAAGATGCCCAGGTGGAATGCACAGGTAGGTTTAGGCCTGAAGCTTGCAACAGGAGATTATCAATACCAGGATTATTTTTATAGGAATGATACGTTGAAAACACTTGGACCTGTGGACCAATCAATCCAGCTAGGTGATGGTGGAACAGGCATTTCACTTGAGTTGAATGGATTTTATGCATTCACGCAAGAAATATCAATGTATGGCAATGTTTTTTATCTCTCTAATCCCCGCGAACAAAATGGCGTGTCAACTGCTCGCGGCGGCGTTCCAACTGCAGCAAGTATATCCTATGGAAGTAATGTAATGAGCGTTGCAGATCAGTATATGTATAGATTCGGACTAAGCTATATGCATAAGAATTTTTCTGCTACACTGGGTTTGCGAAAAGATGGTATCCCTGCTGAAGACCTGATTGGTGGCAGCAATGGGTTCAGAAGGCCTGGATATGTCGTCGCTATTGAGCCAGGAGTCAGCTATACCCAAAAGAAAACAACCTTTTTCGTAAATCTTCCTATTTCAACAAGAAGGAATAGAACCCAAAGCGTTCCTGATATGATTAGAACTAAAAAAACAGGGACTTATTTCAAGGGTGATGCAGCTTTTGCAGATTATTTGATCAATATCGGAGCTGTTATAAAGTTTTAGTTCCTCACTCCTTTTAGGACAACTAACATCTTTTCCATAGATAATAATTTGAACTATCTTAGGGATTGATTGTTCATTTAATCTATAACATGGAAACAATTCTCGAGCCCATATCAACAGTTATTGAAAAGCCTTCAAATGAGGAGTTGCCAGCAATGTGCTTAGCTCAGAAAGAGTTTTTTTCATTAGGGAAAACAGTAGCATTGGCATTCCGAAAAGAACAATTGAAGAAACTACGTCAGTTAATTGTAGACAATGACTCATTGATTGTAGAGGCCCTGTATAAAGATTTACATAAACCAGAGTTTGAGTCTTTTGGGTCAGAAATCGGGCAAGTATTAAAAGAAATAGATCATACCATATCTAATTTAAACAAATGGGCAGCGCCAAAGTCGGTAGCAACCCCCATTATGTTTTTCCCTTCAACGAGTAAAGTATATCCTGATTCGTTGGGAAATGTATTGATCATTGGACCATGGAATTATCCTTTCTTATTGTTGATGAGTCCATTGGTAAGCGCTATTGCTGGGGGGAATACTGCCATATTAAAGCCTTCAGAAGAGGCTGCACATACATCTGCCTTGATTGCTGATATGATAAACGGATGTTTTGATGCCGGCTACATTAAGGTAGTAGAAGGAATTGGCGCAGAGGTAATTCAATCTCTTATTAATGGCTTTCGTTTTGACCATATTTTTTTCACCGGCAGTACAGGTGTTGGCCAAAAAATAATGGAGATGGCTGCCAAAAAACTTACTCCTGTAACGCTGGAACTGGGTGGAAAAAGTCCCTGTATAGTTGATCCATCTGCTAACCTCGATTATACCGCAAAAAAAATTGCATGGAGTAAATTGATGAATGCTGGACAAACATGTGTGGCTCCTGATTATATCTTGGTTCATGAGAGCATCAAAAATGAGTTAGTAAATAAGATTAAACAAAGTTTCAGAGACATGCTTGGTGATGATCCTTCAGAGAGCAAGGATTTTGGAAGGATCATAAACAAAAAACGTTTCAATAAATTACTTTCATATTTGAATGAAGGTAAGATACTGAGTGGAGGAAGGCATAATGAGGAGAACTTGTATATTGAACCAACTATTATAGAGAATGTATCCATGCAAGATCATTTGATGCAGGATGAAATTTTTGGTCCGATACTTCCCATTATATCATATAGCAGCAAAGAAGAAGTGTTGAATTGGGTTGAAAAAAATCCTTTCCCGCTTTCAATTTATATCTATGCCGATAAAAAAGAAGTGCAGGATTTTTATATT
>CAMBGO010000052.1 GCA_945866165.1 Chitinophaga pinensis
TCAGACCATGCAGGATTTAGTTACAAGGAAGCTATTAAAGATCACTTAACAAACAATGGATTTACTGTAACCGATTTGGGCACATTTACAGAGGCATCATGTGATTACCCAGATTATGCACATGCTGTTGCAAATGCAGTGGAGCAGGGTATTTGCGAAAAAGGGGTGTTGATTTGCGGCTCTGCCAATGGAGTAGCTATCACAGCAAACAAACATGCTGGCATCCGCGCTGCCATTTGTTGGGAAAAAGAAATTGCCATCTTGGCCCGTGCACACAATGATGCCAATATCATTTGCATTCCCGCTCGTTTTGTTTCGACTGATGTTGCATTTGAAATGACAGATGCTTTTTTCTCCACTGAATTTGAAGGCGGCAGACATGCAACGAGGGTTAGTAAGATATAATTAGAAAGACGTCAGAAGTCAGACATCAGACTTTAATACTACTTGCTCTTTACCTTTTGTGTAATTAGTATGAAATACACAAAACCGACTCCCCGCCTGGACAGGCGGGGTGGCACCGAGGAGGAGAGCGAAGCGATCCGACATCTGTGCCGGGGCGGTGGAATCAAAAAAGTATAACCCTCATTATTTTTCTAATTTGTAATACTTCTTGCTCTTTACCTCTTGTGTAATTAGCATGAAATATACAAAACTGACTCCCCGCCTGGACAGGCGGGGTGGCACCGAGGAGGAGCGCAAAGCGATCCGACATCTGTGCCGGGGCGGTGGAATCAAAAAAGCATAACCCTCATTATTTTTCTGATTTGTAATACTTCTTTTTTGCAATTAAGATGACGTATTCTTTTAGATGTCAACTTGTTTTGTTTTGATTGAAAATATCATTTTTTTATCCGATATTGTTTGTTCAACTCTTAATCAAATACGACATACCATGTTAAAATTCATGAACTTGTTTTTGCTGATCTTTTCCTCAGTGATTGTCTTTGCTCAAAAGAAATCACCAGACCCAAAAAAATATGCAGCAACAATTACTGCCGATGACCTAAGTAAACATCTCTATATTGTTGCAGGTGCTGAAATGGAAGGCCGTGAAACGGCTTCGGAAGGTCAGCGTAAAGCAGCAATGTATATCCAAAATCATTTTACTTCATTGGGATTGAAACCCGCAAACAATGGAAGTTATCAGATGTACTATCCTGTTTTCAAGGATTCAATTGTAGGCTCTGAGTTGAAGTTGGATGGGAAAGCATTTGAACTCTATAAAGATTTTGTACCAGTTTCTCAGATGAATAACAATGCAATACAGTATTTTTCTGAAGTAGTTTTTGTTGGCCATGGTATTGTTGATAAGGATTATGATGATTATGCAGGATTGAATGTAGCTGGTAAATTGGTGCTCATGCTTGATGGTGCGCCTTCATCATATCAAACAACCATGAATGGGTATAGGTCCCCAAGTGGAATGTATGGTAAAATTGGCTCTGCTAAAAATAAGGGTGCTGCTGCTGTGATAATTGTTGGGACTGGATTTCCACGAAAAGCTGATGGAAATGGCGGGGCGCAGTATATCGATATTTATAAAAAAGAACTCTATCCCAATACCTTTGTAATATCTGAGAATGCTGCCAAATTTATTACAGGCAACGATTCATGCTGGAATGCCTGGAAAGAATCAGGTAAAAAAGGCAAGGTTGAGGGCACGACGATAACTGCAAATCTCAAGCTTGCATACGAGAAAAAAATTACTGAAACATCTAGTAGCAATGTGTTGGCTTATGTTGAAGGAACCGATAAGTCTGACGAATGGTTGATCATTACTTCACACTATGATCACCTTGGAAAAAGAGGTGATGTAATTTACTATGGTGCTGATGATGACGGATCAGGAACAGTTGGCGTGCTTGAAATTGCAGAGGCTTTTGCAAAGGCGAAAGCTGAAGGCAAGGGACCAAGAAGAAATGTAATGTTTATGACTGTGAGTGGGGAGGAAAAAGGACTATGGGGTTCAGAATATTTTTCAGACCATCCCTCCGTGCCGCTTGATAAAGTAACTGCCGATCTAAATATTGACATGATTGGTAGAACCGATACTGAACGCTTAACTGGCGATACATTGAACTATGTATATGTTGTTGGAGATGACAAACTTAGCACAGAACTCAAGCCGATCAGCGAGGGCGCTAACAATAAGTACACCAAGCTGGTACTAGATTATAAGTTCAACGACCCCAATGATCCCAATAGGATCTATTACAGGAGCGATCACTTCAATTTTGCAGCCAAGGGAGTGCCTATTATTTTTTACTACGACGGTATGTTATTGGCTGATTATCATAAGCCTACGGATACCCCCGACAAGATAAACTACCCACTGTTGGCAAAAAGGGCCCAATTGGTATTTTATACTGCTTGGGAAATGGCAAATAGGGACGCAATTCTCAAAAGAGATAAGCCCTTGGATTAAAATGAAGCCTTCAAAATAAACTCAAAAAGCAGGTTTCATGACTTTCCGTACCTTCTTCTAAAGTATTGATAATAAAGCAATCAGCCCTTTTTTTAAAGGGCTGATTGCTTTATATTTGTGTATGCTGGTAACAGCCTAAGGGAGGTTTATATGTTTACTGATTATCGCCTTCTATCCAAGCTCATGAAAAATTATGATGACCGGTCTTATTTAATCAATGTGACCGAGGCGGCGAAGCCATTAAAAAAAATCTGATGTCAACTGCAAAAAAATGGTATGTCTTATATACCAAACCAAGGTGGGAAAAAAAAATTCATCAGGCACTTATGCAAAAAGGCTTTGAATCTTATTGTCCATTGAACAAGGTTAGAAGGAAATGGAGCGATAGGATCAAGGTAGTTGAAGAGCCTCTTTTTAAGAGTTATATCTTTGTGCGAATCAAAGAAGATGAGAAGTCCGAAATCCGATATGTAGATGGTGTACTTAATTACGTTTACTGGAATGGCAAGCCTGCTATTGTGAAGGATGATGAAATTATTGAGATAAAAAAATTCATGTCTGAATACGAAGATGTGCAAGTAGGCAATATAGAAATGAAGCCTGCAGATGAAGTGTTGGTGAAACAAGGGGTGATGATGGGTGCGTCAGGAAGGATTTTGCGCGTGCTTAGTAACAATATGGTTGAAGTTAGAATTGACAGCCTTGGCTTTGTGTTGACTGCTAAGTTTGATAAGCAGAAGTTGGATAAAGTTTGAGTCAGAAATCAGACGACAGAAGTCAGACGTCAGGAGTCAGACGACAGAAATCAGACGACAGTAGTCAGACGTCAGGAATCAGACGACAGTAGTCAGACGTCAGGAATCAGTATAAATATCTTATTAAATAATCTGAAATAGTAAATGAACACTCTATTCAAAAAATCAAGTCTGATTACTAAAGTTCTGACGTCTGTATCCTGTCATCTGACGTCTGACGTCTGTCGTCTGACGTCTGTATCCTGTCATCTGACGTCTGTCTACTGTCGTCTGTCGTCTGACGTCTGTCGTCTGACGTCTGTTCTCACTATTGCCATGTCTATTCTATTTCTATCCTCCTGCACTACATACAAACAACTGCAATATCTGCAGGGAGAAATTGATTCAACAAAATACAGTCAGTTTAAAGTGCCAGAACAAAGAGCACAAAAAGGCGATCAACTTAGCATCAATGTGTTTAGTGATAATGCTGCTGCCAGTGCTCCTTTTAATACGGGTTCAATCTCTTCTGGTGTGGGTGGCTTGTCTGTTCAAGCTTCTACTGGTTCAAATATGGGTAATTATGAAGTTGATAAAGATGGTAATGTCTTTTTCCCTGTAATTGGGTTATTAAAAATTGAAGGACTCACCAAAGAAGGTATCAGTAATTTACTTGATAGCAAGTTGAAGGGAACTTACTTAACCAATCCCTATTATGTAATCCGTTTTCAAAATCTTAAATTCACCGTATTCGGTGAAGTGGGTAGTCCTGGCGTATATCCATTAACACGAAACAACCTAAATATTTTTGAGGCACTAACGTATGCTGGGGATTTATCAGTGTATGGTAAACGTCATAATATTCTTGTTATTCGAGAGAACAATGGTAAACGTGAATTTGGTAGAATTGATATTACCAATTCTGATGTATTCAATTCGCCTTATTACTATCTTCAACAGAATGACATGATATTGGTTGACATGAGGAAACAAAAACTCTTAGCTGATCAGGGTGCAATAAGAAACATTAGTGTTTTCATTGGACTTATT
Source organism: Chitinophaga pinensis (assembly GCA_945866165.1). Classification (GTDB taxonomy): domain Bacteria; phylum Bacteroidota; class Bacteroidia; order Chitinophagales; family Chitinophagaceae; genus Pollutibacter. Next base: position 4,213 of record CAMBGO010000052.1, read on the forward strand.
TCTACACTAACTTTTCTAATTAACATCATCAATTAAATCCTGCAAAACCTAACAATGCAGCAAAACGAAATAGACTTTACACCACAAATTACAAAGCAGGAATTCAGTCCACGTGAATTCCTCTTAAGGTATATGCATTTGATTCCTTGGGCTATTGTTACCACAGCCATCGCACTTGGTATCGCGTACTCAAAAATCAGGTATACCAATCCTACCTATTATGCAAGCGGTAAGTTGATTGTAAAGTCTGAGGCCAATGCTTCAAATTCTGCAAAAGGAAAATTCTCTGATCTATACATGATGCAAAACGCTGGGAATGATTTTGATGATCAAGTTGAGTTGGTTAAATCATCTTCTCTTGCAAGCTTGGTAGTTCAAGCCAAGAACTTACAGATGCAATATTTTTATAAAGGAAGTATCAGAACAACATCTGTGCATGCGCCATCTTCCATTGTTGAATGTAAAATTGTTTCATTGGTAGATTCAGGAGCTGGGTTTTCTCATCAAATTGAAGTTGTAGACAATGATAACTTTAAGGTTCAGGGAATTTCAAAGCCGATCCGGTTTGGTTCTATCTATGAAACAGTGCAGGGTCGTTTTATAATTGAGAAGAAGCAAGTGGATATTGCTAACAATCCCAACTCAACTATTATTATCCGTTGGTTTCCATTGAATGAAATAGCGAAAAGTCTTGCTGGTCAGATGCAGGTTGTTGCACCCGCTAATGGTTCAAGGGTACTTACTTTTGGAATAGTGCATGAAGATCCATCAACAGCCAGGGATATTGTAAATGGATTTCTTGAAATATACCAGGAATATTCACTATCTGAAAAAAGGGCTTCAGCACGAAATGCTATTTCGTTCATTGATGGCCAACTCGAACTGGCAAGAGACGAATTATCTGGCGTTGAATCAAATTTGCAGTCGTTCAGGGAAAGAAACAAAGTAGTGGCTCCTGAAGAACAGGCGACACTATATTTGGATAAGGTTACAAAAGGAGAGACTTTCATTGAGGAGCAATCGGTGCAATTGAAGTTGATTGATTATATGTGGAAATACCTTTCGGATAGCAAAAACACATACATTGGTATTCCAGTTGTCATGGGTATTGATAATGTAAATTTCAGCGGACTTGTTGCTGAATATAATAAGCTTCAAATTCAAAGGGAGATAGCGTTGAATACAATGCCAGCTGGTAATCCCATTATTCGTGATTTTGAAACAGCCATGGATAAGCAGCGAAATGAAATGGTCAATGCACTTTCAAATGCAAAACAAAATCTTCAAACACGCATACAAGGGTACGAAGGTAAAAATAGAATAGCGGGAAATGAATTGTATGGTGTGCCTGCAAAACAGCGACAGGTTCTTGACATTATGCGCAAACAGAAGATCGCAGAAGCGCTATATACTTTTTTATTGGAAAGAAAACTCGAAACATCAATTGGTTCTGCCTCAACTACTTCAAACATTGAAATTTTAGAGCCGGCATTTTCATCAGGTGATCCTGTTAGTCCAAACAAGCGGAATATTTATATGATTGCTCTTATAATTGGTTTGGCTATTCCTGCAGCGATGCTTTTCCTCACTGAATTGTTCAATGATAAAATTCGAGCAAGAAGTGATATTGATAAATTTTCTACTGTACCCATCCTTGGGGAGATTGGTCATTCTGATTCAAAAAAAACGCTTATCATCTCTGCGCGAGACCGAAAATATATTTCAGAACAGTTTAGGGTGCTAAGAACAAGTTTGCAATATGTTTTGACCGAAAAGAAAAACTGTCATGCCTTGTTGGTTACCTCCTCTGTAAGTGGTGAGGGTAAAAGTTTTGTTTCTACCAATATCGCTGCAGTGATGGCAGTGTCTGGAAAGAAAACGGTGATTCTTGAATTTGATTTGAGAAAACCAAAGATTTTGAGTGGGTTGCATATGGAAAGTCAAAACACGAAGGGGTTGACTAATTATCTTGTTGGTAATGCCGATTTAGCTGATATCATTTACAAAGTTCCTGATCAGGAAAATTTATATGTAATTCCTTGTGGAACAGTTCCGCCCAATCCTGCAGAGTTGTTATTGAATCCCAGGTTAAAGGTGCTGTTTGAGGAAGTAAAAAATCAATTTGAAATGGTTGTTGTTGATACAGCTCCTGCCGGGTTGGTTAGTGATTGTTATTTGTTAGGCGAACATGTAGATGCTGCTATCTATATCGTAAGGCATAATTATACCTTCAAAAAACAACTTGGTATGATTCAAAAAATTTATAATGAAAAAAGGTTGGCCAATACATCAATTGTCATAAATGATGTACATGCACTTGTAGGATATGGGCAGTATTATGGCTATGTTAATTATGGCTACCAAGGATATGGGTATGGCTACGGAAATCAGCTATCAAATTATTTTGATGTAAAAGAGAAGAAAGGCGTAATTGGTTTTATAAAAAATATTTTTGGGATCTAGCGTTTCTTAGCTGCTGTTTAAAAATTAATATTGAGCAACATCGAACATAAAAAAACTGCATTAATCACCGGAATCACAGGGCAGGATGGTGCTTATTTGTCGAGGCTTCTTCTTAACAAGGGCTATGAGGTAATTGGCTTAGTCAGAAGTAATTCCCATACAAATAAAAATGGTCTTATCCGCTTGGGTATTTTAGAGAATGTAACATTATTAGAATGTGACTTAATAGACCTTAGTCAGTTGATTCAAATTATTTCAACATACAAACCTGTTGAAATATATAATCTGGCTGCTCAAAGCTCTGTCTCTCTCTCCTTCGCTCAGCCTATTGGTACATTTTCATTCAATACGATGTCAGTTTTTAACTTGTTGGAAGCAATTAAGTTGGTTGATAAAAGAATCAAGTTATATCATGCAAGCAGCAGTGAAATGTATGGTAAAGTCGAAAAACTTCCAATCGTTGAAAATACTGTTTTTCATCCTGTAAGCCCCTATGCTACATCAAAAGCTGCTGCACATTGGACATGCATAAATTATAGGGAAAGTTTCGGGTTATTTGTTTCATGCGGTATTCTGTTTAATCATGAATCAATGCTAAGAACAAATCAGTTTTTTGTAAAGAAGGTTATTACAGAAGCCAACATGATTAAAGAGGGAACACTCGATAAAATGTTTGTAGGGAATATAGATATTAAAAGAGATTTTGGCTATGCCCCGCTATATGTTGAAGCTATGCATGCCATGTTGCAACATGATAAGCCCGATGACTTTGTTATTTGTTCTGGAATTTCCATCTCTTTGAGAGAAGTGATCGAATATATTTTTGAAAGGGTTGGTATTTCATTGAGTGCTTACGAAGTTGATCAAAAATTGTACAGGCCCAATGATATTCCTGAAATTTATGGCAATTCCTCTAAGGCAAAAAAAGTACTTGGTTGGCATTATGCAATGACGCCGTATGAACTATTAGATAAGTTGATTGGTGAAAGCGACTAGTGGATTTATATTTCATAAACAAGGCTAATTAGCCCCATGATTATATTATCAATGCAGTTTTCTAGTTAGCATGAATGGTATTTATTTAATTATTAATCATCATTTTGATTTTACAGAGGATGAATTAATTGGAATTAGGTCCCAATTAAGAGCATTAAAATACATGGATGTATGTTTAGTGACATACTCCCAAAATCCTCTAGACAAGTTTATTGATATTTTCAAGGAGGATATTAGTGAATTAGCATTTGATCAAAATAAAATTATAGTTGAATATTTTGATCACAAATACTTTGAGTCTATTCAGGGGTATAACAATTTATTGTGCTCTACAGAATTTTACGATCGCTTTAAAAAGTATGATTTCATTGTAGTATCACAACCAGATGTTTGTTTACTTGAGGTAAATAAAATGGTGGAATTGCCATCCCTAATGAAAGAGTATGATTATATTGGAGCTCCTTGGATTACTAAATTATTCCATACACATTCATTAAGAGAGTTGGGCTCGTATTTTAACTTCAAAAAATTACTATCAACCATTGATTATTTGTTTTGGGTAAAAATTGGTCGTCGTATCAAAAGGCCAATTTTAAATATTGATTTAGTCTATCTATCTGGAAATGGCGGATTTTCAGTACGAAATCCCTTGAGTCTCATACAATATCTAGAGACACTATCCGAAAATGATAAGTTACAAATAAAAAAATTTCAAAATGATGCTGATACAAAGTATGAATCCGATATTTATGCTGAAGATATATTTTGGTGTGTTTTTCCCAAATTGCTTAATAAAAAAATCAACATTGCACCACCTAGTTTGTCTGTAAAGTTCGCGTGGGAACAAGGTGATCATGATCGATTGATGTGGTATACAAAAAATAATTTACCACTTGCAATACATGGATGGATGAAATTTGGCTTAAGAGATTTCGTTTTAGCCCAAAGTGGTAAGTAAATGTATCTAATCCTTAAAAATAGTAAAAGCGTCATGGCTAAAAGCGCTTATGCTAATATTTTTTAAATTACGTTCGTATTTATTTATGTGGGTACTATTTTCCCAACTCGAAAAAATATTAAACTGAAAAGATTATTGTTGCAATGCCTACTATCTATAAGTATATTTTAACACTAAAACAGCAAAGTGAAAAATTCAAACCTTAGCCATCAAAATAATTGGGATCTAGTTATCCTTCCCAAAAATAAATGGCTTGATCTTAATTTAAGAGAACTCATTCGTTATAGAGATCTTTTATGGCTTTGGGTAAGAAGAGATTATATTGGTGCGTATAAGCAAACAATTTTAGGGCCAATATGGCATTTTCTTTCTCCTGTTTTTTCAACATTTACTTATATGTTGATATTCGGTAAAATTGCCAATCTTTCTACAGATGGCGTACCCATGTTTCTGTTTTATAATGCTGGTATTACTATCTGGAATTTTTTTAATGGCAGCTTTACTGCTTCATCGGGTGCTTTTATAAACAACGCAGCAATATTTGGAAAAGTTTTTTTTCCCAGATTAATCATGCCCCTTGCCTCTGTTGTCTCAATGCTTATTAAATTTTGTATTCAGATATCACTGTTTCTATTAGTGTATTTATACATGATATTCTTTAAAGAGTACAGACCTGAGGTAGGATGGGGATTGCTACTTATACCTTTGAATTTGATTTTGATTGGTGGTATCGGATTTGGCCTTGGTCTTATTGTTTCTTCCATTACTACAAAATACAGAGACCTTAATCAATTAGTTGGTTTTGGTATGCAGCTAGTGATGTATGCCACACCTGTCATTTACGCGTTTTCGACAGTATCAAGCGGAATGAAAAAGTGGCTTCAGGTAAATCCATTGGTAGCGCCGGTTGAAAGTTTTAAATATGCTTTTTTTGGTATAGGAACATTCAATATTGCTGGGTTGGTTTATAGTTTTGCATGGATGGTTATTTCCATTTTTATAGGACTTTTACTTTTTAATAAGGCCGAGAGAAACTTTATGGATATTGTTTAGGGTTTATTGTTGATCATTTCGAGTAAACGAAAATAAATGACTGTAATAAAAGTTGAAAATTTATCTAAGCAATATCGGATTGGAGATATCGGTACTGGATCATTAATGGATGACTTCAAGCGTTTTCAATATCGCTTGATGGGGAAAGAAGATCCATTTTTAAAAGTGGGCAAACCAAATAATCTTCAAAAAAAATCTGATTCAAAATATGTTTGGGCGCTGAATGATTTAAATTTTCAAATTGAAGAAGGTGAAGTGATTGGTATTGTTGGAGGGAACGGTGCAGGTAAAAGCACCTTGCTTAAAATATTGAGTAGGATAACTGGACCAACAACTGGCAGTGTAAAAATAAAGGGGAGAATAGCCAGTCTTCTTGAGGTGGGTACTGGATTTCATGGTGACTTGAGTGGAAGGGAAAATATTTATCTCAATGGCGCTATCATGGGATTGCGAAAGTGGCAAATAGATCGTAAACTTGATGAAATCATCGATTTTGGAGGCGTTGAACAATATCTTGATACCCCTGTGAAACGCTACTCTTCTGGAATGTATGTTCGATTGGCATTTGCTGTTGCGGCACACCTTGAACCTGATATTTTGATTGTCGATGAAGTATTAGCAGTTGGAGATATTGATTTCCAGCAAAAGTGTTTAGGCAAAATGCATGACTCTAGTGCTGAAAAAGGGCGAACAGTATTGTTTGTTAGTCATAATATGGATTCAATAAAACAATTGTGTACTAAAGGTTTTTTTCTGGCCAATGGTACACTTAAAGCAAGCGGCCCCATAAATGAAATTGTCCAAGAATATGAAACTACTTTGATTTCTCATAAGACTTTATAATCTATAGATGTAAACTATATTTTTTTGATTTACTTACATCATCAAGTTATTCAACTATTTTAATCAGGGCACTTAGTATTTTTTATAACCTTCAAAGGATAAAAAAATAGCAGAAAAATGAAAGTGCTGTATGATATAACTGTCCTTGGCAATGGGCATCTAAATCATCGTGGAAGAGCAGGTATTTTTAGGGTTGTTGAAAATATCGCTTTAGAGCTTGTTAAAATTCCAGACCTTGATATTGAATTTTGCTCTTCAAAATCTATAATTGAATTAATAGCATGTCAGGATTATTTGAAAGGTAAAGATGAGTTTAGTCATGTAAAATTCAATGTCCCAAATAATGCAAAATGGGGAATTGTGTTTTGTAAATATGTCGATAATTATAAAAGCAAAAGCAATTTATACAGTCGATCGAGGTATTTCAAAAAAATAATTGATTTTTCGAAGTACCGTTTTGTTTTGGCATTTCAAAAATTATTTATTAGCAGTGGTATTTATCTGCAAAGCAATCAATATTCATTCGATATTTATCATTCTCCTTTTCTTCCTTTACCTGTAAACTTAACCAAGCAACATTTTAAAACCAGTATCATTACTATTCACGATATGCTGACAGTTTTGTTTCCTAATTATTTTGAAATTGCTACAGTTACATCCATGAAAAAAGTATATGAAAGTATTACTGATAAAACCTGGGTTACATGTAATTCAAATATAACAAAAAGAGACCTTCTTGAATATAAGTCTGGAAGCATCAATCCAAATAAGGTATTTGTAACCACTCTTGCTGCATCAAATCATTTTTATAAAAGCAATAACAAGAATTGGAATAATGAATGTTTACTAAATTATAATATTCCTTCTCAGCCATATATTTTGAGTTTGTGTACGTTTGAACCAAGAAAAAATATTATTCATTCAATAAATGCATTTGTAAAAATGGTTGAGAAGTACAATATTGATGATCTTAATTTTGTACTGGTAGGAAATAAGGGATGGGATTTCGATTCTATTTTTGATCGATTGGATTCATGTACATTGCCAAGAAGTAGATTTATTGTTACTGGCTTTGTACCTGATGAACATTTGGCTGCTATTTATTCTGAAGCAATGATGTTTGTTTACCCTTCTTTTTATGAAGGCTTTGGACTTCCACCTTTGGAAGCCATGCAGTGTGGTTTACCGGTGATCACTTCAAACAACTCATCGTTGCCTGAAGTTGTTGGGGATGCAGCTATAATGATCGATCCCAATGACCAATCAGCCTTGAAAGATGCTATGTATAAACTCTACAGTGATAAAGAATTCAGACAGCAATTATCTGAAAAAGGTATTGAGCGTTCAAAACTTTTCAGCTGGAAAAAATGTGCTGATCAAACTCTAGAGGCCTATAAGACGAGTTTGAATACCCCTATCAATCATGTATAGATTTTTTTAAAAGATTAATAATTACATACTCCAGTAATCTTATGAAAATACACTTATAAATGCAGTCATCAATTACTGAAAATATAATTGTAAAAGTACTGTCTGAGTCAAACATGAAAGGTATGATCCTTCAAACTCCCAATTCATTAGGTCGATATGCAAACATAGAGTTTGTATTTGATGATCGAACTGAATGTGACTATGTGGTGGTAATCAACCAGGTACTTGAAAAGAGTGATGTTTATTGTGATCCTCAAAATGTATGGGCCTTAATGATGGAGCCATCCATTGATGGTTTTTTCGATTTCACAAGGTATGGTCATGAACAATATAGAAAAGTATTCACCACAAATAACCAGAACGTACACTCAAAGTATGTTCAGTCTCATATCATGACGCCATGGCATACGGGTAGAAGCTATGATACATTGTTGAATCATGAAGTAGGAAAAAAAGAGAAGATGATATCTTGTGTTTCCAGCAACAAGTCTTTCTTGCCAGGGCATAAAAAAAGAATCGATTTTGTGAACAAACTCAAGGAGGCTGACTTGGGTATAGACTTCTATGGTAGGGGAACAAATCCAATTGAAGACAAGTGGCAGGCCTTGTATCCTTATAAGTTTAGCTTGGCAATTGAAAATAGCAGTTCTCCTGATTATTGGACCGAAAAACTTTCTGATTGTTTTATGGCATATACTATACCCATTTATTATGGGTGTACAAATATTGACAACTATTTTCCCCCCGGTTCAGTCTTGAAAATCGATATCAACAACCCGGCACATTCAATAAAGGTTATTAAGGAAGCAGTGCAGAATAATTATTACGAAAAAAATTTTGACGCATTAATAGACGCACGTAATCGTTATTTATCCGAGTATCATTTTTTCCCATGTCTTGCTAATCATATTTTGAAGGATATTCAGTCCCCGAATAACAAATCCGGTCAAAAGCAGGCAATTTATATACTACCGATGAAGCGTTCTTTGTTCCAACGATTTAAAAGTTTTTATCAACGCCTGAATTCTAACTTGCAACAAACTGAAATAAATTA
>CAMBGO010000053.1 GCA_945866165.1 Chitinophaga pinensis
TGGTCCAATCCTGTGCATTATTTCCTTCACCCAAATCTTTATGTTTATTAAATGAAATATAAATACTACTACCAACCCAAGAGGCATCTTCAACCTTGCCCATCATCATCACCCAACAATCCAGATAGGTATTCCAACTTACTGAAGGACCCCAATGAAATTCACTTTTCTTTTTTGAAGTAGCGCCACCTCCTTCCTCTTTTGGAATTTGTAATGAAGCGATTGGCTTGCCAATGCCATTATATGATTCAGAAAAAGTACTACCGCCCCAACGAAGCGCCTTGCCTTGTGGGTTATCAAGATCAGCTATTTTTATTCTTGCAACACTTATGCATTGTCCTCCTTGTTCAAAAATAGAATCATATTTATTTCCATCATACACTCCCGGATATCCATATTCACCATAGAAAAGATATAAGTACTCTCCGCTTGCCACTGCTGATGGATCACCTACACCACCTGCAAACGTGAGTGAATTATTATGTGGCTTCAAAATCATCCTGGATTGAAGGTCTTCAATGAAAAGTCCTTTGTTCTCCCACGAATGACCGCCATCAATAGATTTCATTACACCAATGCGACAAACTGCTGCCTGCGAATTCAATCCAGTAAGGCCCTGTGGCCACAGAGAATCGATATATCCTTCACCGGTATTTTTATCATATGGAAGTGTTGCAGGATAATTCTCATTATGGTAAATAGCATAAAGCGTTTTACCAGTTGAGTCTTCAGGTTTTTGATAAATTGTTTCAAACCATACCGCTCCATGCAAACCTTTCTGACCAATTGGAACATTCGGCGGCATGGAAGGCTCCGTAAAATCTTTAAACTCAGTAAGAAAAACTTCATCCGCATTCTTCCCGCTAGCGAACTTCAATTCGTGTGAATAACCCCATTCTGGATCCTCCCCGTATTTTCCAGGAAAAATTCTGAATGTGTCTCCTACCCATGCTTCCGCCATATTGCAATCGACAAAAGACTTAAAGAGAAATTTCTCAGAAGCTATTAATTTGAAAGACGGATTGAAAACTACTTCTTCCTTCTTTTCATTGCATGAAGCAAACAATAAAATTGCAATAGAATAAAATAAAAATTTTCTCATGGTTTATTTTTTAGGCGCTGCAAATCCACTGTTTGCAAGATCATCAAATAATTTTTGAACTTTTTCAATTCCGCTGGCATCATTCATATCATAGTAATGATAAATTTCCATATCGGTACGATGTATGCCATTCTCCTGAATAGCGCCTTGAGATTTATATTCAGAAATAACCCAATCGGCCACGATCTTATAACTTACTTTATCATTTTCCTTGAAACGAAATGCCCTATTCAATGTAAACTTTGGTGAATTGGGCTTTAGTTTTGTTTCAGGATAACCATCCAACATGGTGAAATCACTTGGCTTTGAGTTTGCACTCATTGAACTTCCTGCAATAATGATCGGCTTATTAGGTCCTTTATAACGCTGCAATGCACGCAATGCCATCAATACTGATGTCTTGTGATGTCCATGTTGTCCTGCATGTGGAACCATTGTTATAATAAAATCATAACCACGTTCAGCTATCAACCTATCCATTCTTTTTTCTACATATCCTATATCCCAATTTTTACCGGATATATAGGGTGTGATATCGGTAGTATACCAATCGTCAGGTTGTTCCATAAAATAAATATTTCTAACCCCCATGATCTTTCCTGCATTCAGTATCTCTTGTTTTCTTAGCATAGGCAAATGTGTACGGGCAGTTACTGAATCTGTAAGCGGTAGTCCATAATACATCGCACCCAACTGTGAATCAGCAAATCCTCCGCCTCCATCTGTCATTACAGCCATGTCTACTGTTCCTTTGAGCTCATGGGTGATCTTGAACATGGTTACAGAAAATCCTGTTTCATCGTCAGGGTGTGCTGTAACAACTAGCACTTTAGGACCCTGTGCCCAAAGAGATGGTGAGATAAATAGTATAACAACGGCAAGCAGTGTTGATAGCTTTTTCATAATAGTTGATTTATATCTTTAAGATATGGAATAAATAAAAAGGCACAAAGTTTTTATGCTTTGTGCCTAAAAATACTTCTGTAAAATGAATGGATTATCCTATTCTTTCACGGTTGTATTTACAACTGGTGCCTTGCCCTCCCACTCTGCCTTATTGAGTTTTTTCTGTGCGGGAGCCACTTCATCACCGTTATTGCCATTATACAACCTACCATTTTTCATCACATACTTTATTGAATTGGTATTACGGATATTATCTATAGGATTGCTATCTAATATAATCAGATCAGCCAACTTGCCTTTCTCTACAGTGCCACCCCTCCTGTCCAGGAGGGGAGTCTTTTAGCTTACTGTAATATTATATATTAAAATCAACAGCCACTCATGGCCAGGTGTTTCATCCCGACATCGAGCGAAGCGAGATCATCGGGAAGGGGAGTCGTTATTTCTCGTCCTAAAAAAAGTTTGTAGATTACTTATTAGCGATGCTTTTATAAACTGCAGGCAAGGCAGACTTCAACCTTTCATAAGTTGCAGCAGAAATATTTTTATTATCAAATAGAACAAAATTCACAAACTTCTTATTCTCGTTTGCATTTCTACCATACTTGTACTCATACGTGAACCAGCCGTCTGATTGTAGTTTGGCTTCAGGTATTTTATTGTTAGGCGTTGTAATAAAAAAAACATTCTGCTTTTTTTCTGACTGATTCTCCAAAGCCAATTTTCTCATTTCAAGATATGCTTCTTTAGCTGTTTCAACTGCCGGATCAACTAGTTCAACATATTCGGCTAATACATCTCTATATGCATACTCCCCATTCATTTTAAAATTGTATAATTCATTCAATACATGTCTAATTGTATCACGCATAAATGGATAATGGGTGCAGCCGAGAATCAACGTATTCATTGGAGTTACAATATGCTGCAATTTCATTTTCTCGAAGAGGCTTACCAAATGATACCTAACATAATTTTCGGGATCATTCAATTGTATGTCTAGGCATTTCCCTGTATCATCAAATTCACAAAGCAGTTTATTTTTTTCACTGTTAAATTTATACACTGAAAGTAGTGACGTATCAATTTTATAATTAGGATGATTAATTGATGGCCCCTTGTAATCTTTTCTATAGGAAGAGGCTGTATCAACAAAAAAACTATAATCGCGATCAATTGCATCAGCCAAACCAAACCCTCCCTGACTAGCTATTACAGGCTCATTCATTCCCAACGACTTTGCCATGGCCCTGATTGTTTTTGGATAGCCATCGGAAGCAACAGTACCTGCTGTTGCAAAAACACCAATGGTTCCTTTTTGATGTGAAGCTTGGTATGCAAGTGCTGCTTTTACACCAGCATTAATCACTCCAACAACAGGAATATTATTAGCTTGATTTTTTGAAAACTGCTTTACTTCATCCAATGCAAAAGCGGTTGCAGTATTACATGCCAATACCAGCATCTTTACACCTTGTTTATCAATCTCTTCGGAAGTATTTTCAAGAACTTTATCGTAGTTTCTTTTAACAAGAAAATCCATATTCTTAACTACATGTTCTTTCAAAAGATCGGTTTTGTTTTCTGCGGCATAATTTCCATAAGGCATATTTGCTTGGTCTGCCAGGTATTGAAAATATTCTTTGTCAAAATCAGGCTTACCATCAGCCCCGGGCTTCCCTGTAACATTATTGAATGCATCGAGGGTAAGCATTGCTTCAAGTACTGTTAAGCCCCCCGTGCCAGAATCAAAAACTCCAATAGGGAGTCCTTTTTTATTTGTTTGCTGGGCCGAAATGCCAATAGTGATCAAAACACATATAAAAAACAGAAAGAATTTTCTCATAAAATGACATTTCCACTGTAAAATTACTTTTTAATTCAATTCACTAAAATCCAAAGCTATAAATAACAGCCAATATTATAATTTTCCTTTGAAGAGGCGAACAATCCTTAAAAATCTATGTCATATTTGCATAAATCAATAAACTCCTTCAATCATGACAAGAATAATCTTGGCCCTTGCAATTATTTCACTCTATGCATGCAATGAAAGTAAACCCGTTGAAACGAAGAAAGAAATGCCAATAGAACAAGCCAAATACACTCCAGAAATGGTTGTAAATAAAAATGACTTTGCCTGTGGAATGCCTGTAACAGCTGGCATTAGCGATACCTGCCATATTGATGGTAAGGCATACGGATTTTGCTCTTCAGAATGCAAAAATGAATTCCTTAAAGACCCAAAAAAATACCTTTCACAGAAATAAATAAAAAATAAAAATGAGAACAGTAAAAGCTTACGCAGCACAAGATAGCAAGGCACCTATTGCGGCAACCACAATTTCAAGGAGAGACCTCAAAGAACATGATGTTCAGGTAGAGATTCTCTACTGTGGTATTTGTCATAGTGATATCCATACTGCTAGAAACGAATGGGGAGGAAGTACGATTTATCCAGTAGTACCTGGCCATGAAATAGTAGGAACAGTAAAAGCAGTTGGAAATGGAGTAAAGAGGTTCAAGGTTGGAGAAACAGTTGGTGTTGGCGTGATGGTAGATACATGTAGAACTTGCAACAACTGCAAAAGTGATTACGAACAATATTGTGAGAATGGCATGACCGGAACTTATAATGCACAAGAGCGCGATGGCTCTGGCATGATAACCATGGGAGGATATTCAGCAGAAATTGTTACGGATGAAAATTATGTTTTGAGAGTCAATGAAACTGATAACCTTGCTGGTGTTGCGCCACTGCTTTGTGCTGGAATCACAACCTATTCCCCATTAAAATTTGCAGATGTAAAAGCAGGAATGAAGGTTGCAGTGGTAGGCCTAGGCGGTTTGGGACATATGGCAGTAAAATTTGCAGTTGCATTTGGTGCAGAGGTAACTGTAATTAGCACATCCGAATCAAAAGTGAAAGAAGCAAGTAAATTAGGAGCCCATCATTTTATCTATGCAAAAGATGCAGCAGCAGTAAAGTCTGTTGATTCAACTTTCGATGTTGTATTAGATGCAATCTCAGCAGATCATGACTATACACCCTATTTGAATTTATTGAAATTGCATGGAAAGCTGTTGGTGGTTGGATTACCTGAACACCAACCCAAGGTATTGCCGTTTTCGTTGATTAAAAACAGGAGAAGCATCATTGGTTCTGGTATTGGAAGTATAAAAGAAACACAAGAGATGCTAGATTTTTGTCATGAGAATAAAATCTTTGCAGATGTTGAAACCATCAGTGCTGATAAAATCAACGAAGCATATGAAAGAATGATCAAAGGAGATATAAAATACCGATTCGTAATTGATATGTCGACTTTATAAATAAGTTGTTTAGTGCATGGTGATATAATTGCCATGCACTATTTCAATATCATGTCCAACTGCTGCTTTAATTGCTTAGCATGCACAACGCCCGACTGGCGCCACTTTACAAAACCCTCCTTGAAAATAATCAGTGTTGGCACACCTTGCACATTGAATTGTCTCGCTACATCAGGGTTCTTATCAACATCAACCTTGAGGATGATGGCCTGATTACCGATAGCATCTTTCAATTCCTTTAAAATTGCTGGCATCATTTTACATGGTCCACACCATTCTGCAAAAAAATCTACGAGTACAGGTTTTGATCCATTGATGATTTGTCCAAATGAAGAATTTGCTTCCATATCACTGAGATTTTTTTTGAAATAATGCAAAAAATAATGAACCCATCAGTGAAAAATAAATGGTGCTGTTGAGAGGACTTGACGTAATCCTGCATGTTCCAGTGATACAGCCCACATATTTCCAATACAAGAAACCGCCAATACCTCCTACCAATGCACCTATGAAATATAAAATGTTTTTTCGAATGAATGTTGTCATTGATTTATTTTTTTATTTAGCCTGATATTTCTTTTTACAGGTACTGATGCCGAAAGGAATATAAAGTGGACAAGTTCCAAACAAAGAAGTGAGTAAAAAAATACCCGCAATTACTAGTAATACTAAGCCAAGTGTTCCAGTTACTGTGTTAGTGAAATACAAGACGGCGAATGCCAAGGCAAGCAGAACCCTGATTGATTTATCAATTGATCCCATATTTTCTTTCATATCATAAATTTATGATTCAAAGTTAAAGAGATCAAAAAAGAAGTATTATGACTTTTGTCACAGACCTGAGAGTTGAAATAATTACCACTAAAATGGTATTTCAATAAACGATATTGTATTTTTAATGCTTATGAAATTTGTTAGGGGTCTTTTTATCGGAATGGTGTTTCTTTTTATTGCATTGGAGCTTTCGGCACAATCATCAATAAACCAATTCCGTAATATGCTTGATACATCCTATTTCACCAGGAAAAAAGTGGATGAAATAAAAATTGATGGAATACTTGAAGAAAAAACATGGCAGGCTGCACAAAAAGCAAGCAATTTTATGCAGAATTTCCCTGTTGACACCCTTTTAAGTAAAGCAAAGACTGAAGTTGCAGTTTCTTATGATGATAAGTACCTGTATGTATCTGCCAAAGTTTATAATTCCAAAAAAAACCAACGGTATGTTACCCCTTCGCTAAAAAGAGATTTTAGGGGAGAAGCAAATGATGCAGTGGTTGTTAGCATCGATCCATTTATGGATAGGACAAATTCATTTTCATTTGGAATAAATCCGTTTGGCGTACAACGTGAAGGACTGGTAGTAAATGGAGGTACTGTGAGTGACGACCTCAGTCTTTCTTGGGATAATAAATGGCTTGGTGAATCGAAAATTTATGAGGATTTCTGGACCATGGAAATGGCAATCCCGCTAAATACGCTCAGATTCAAAAATGGATCAAAAAAATGGCTGATTAATTTTTATAGAATTGATAGCTATAATGCTGAACGATCCAGCTGGGCGAGGATTCCAAACCAATATGCCATGATTTCGCTTGGCTTTTCAAAACCATTGGAATTTGAAGAACCAATAGAGAAAAAAGGAGCGAATATTTCATTGATTCCTTACACATCACCCACATTCACAAGAAAGCCAATAGGAGGACCAGGTTCAAAAAACTTTACTACAAAGTCTCAATTGAATTTTGGAGGAGATGCAAAAATTGGAATTGGCTCATCACTTAATCTTGACCTTACCGTCAATCCAGATTTTTCACAAGTAGAAGTTGACAACCAAGTAACCAACTTAGACAGGTTCGAAATTCTTTTCCCAGAAAAAAGACAATTCTTTCTTGAGAATGGTGACCTCTTCGCCAACTTTGGAACTGATGGAATCAGGCCATTCTTTTCAAGAAGAATTGGAATAACAAGAGATCAAAGTACTGGACAAAATATTCAAAATAAAATTGATGGTGGATTAAGGTTAAGTGGTAAAATAAACAACAACCTTCGAATTGGATTGATGAATATGCAAACAGCAGCCATTGATTCAATCAATGAACCCGCCAATAATTTTACAGTTGTTTCACTTCAACAAAAGGTATTCTCACGATCGAATATAGGAGTGATATTTACAAACAAAGATGCTGTCGGTTCATCAGATTACAACAGGGTTGGTGGTGTTGATTATAATTTAGCCTCAAAGAATAACGTATGGAATGGTAAGATCTTTATGATGAAATCTTTTGATCCCACTAACAACCAGAACAATGCTGCATGGGGTGTAAATATGATTTTTAATAAAAGAAGATTTGAATCCAAAAATACCTATGGACTGGTCGAGAAAAACTTCAATCCGGAAGTCGGGTTTCTCAGACGATCAGGATATCAGCGCCTGACAGGTATTAGCATGCTGAAATACTATCCAAAAAATTCAAATATCAACAGACATGGTCCTGGTATAGATTATGATTTCACATCGTTCCCAGGAATAGGTATAACAGATTATGATATGAACCTGGTGTATGCATTACAGTTCAAGAACAATGTCCTTTTGCAGGCACAATTTAGAAAAAACTACACTAAGTTACTTGCCGATTTTGATCCGACCAATACAAATGGACTAAAGCTTAAGGCAAATACAGCTTATACATACTATTCTTTTATTGGAATGTTGACCACGGATTTCAGAAAAAAACTTGCAGCAAAGTTACAGACAAGATCAGGAGAATATTTTAATGGCACAAGGCTTAACCTCGATGGAGAAGTAACATATAGAATTCAACCTTATGGAAGTATATCAAGTGTGTTTTCTTTCAATCACTTGAATTTTCCTGCTCCTTATAAGAGCACGGACTTGTTATTAATAGGACCAAAGATTGATCTAACATTCTCACGATCAGTATTTCTGTCAGCACTATTTCAATATAATAATCAGATTAATAATATTAATACGAACATTCGTTTTCAATGGAGGTTCGCACCTGTGTCTGATCTCTTCCTTGTATATACTGATAATTGTTTTGCTGATTCATTCATTTCAAAAGGAAGCGCATTGGTTCTCAAAGCGACCTATTGGCTTAATTTATGATTTCGATCACACCCAATCTAAACAAATTTGTTTTGCAATTTAAATATTAATCGTAATTTTACGATTAATGAAAAACGAACTAATATCTCTTTATACTAAAAAGGAAGAGGAAATTGCAAAGTACGCAAAGGCGCTCGGACATCCTGCTCGGGTTGCGATCATCAATTTATTATTAAAAAAACAGTCCTGCATTTGTGGTGATATTGTTGATGAACTACCACTTTCACAAAGCACTGTTTCACAACACCTCAAAGAGTTAAAAGAAGCAGGTTTAATAAAAGGCGAAATTTCAGGAGTTAAGACTTGTTATTGTATTGATATGAAATCATTTCAAAAAGCTTCAACATTATTTAACGAATTACTTAATAATACTTTTCAACCCAACAAATGTTGTTGACAAAACCTAACAGAATGAACAACGAAAATCAATTAAAGGAATTAGTAAAACAGAAATACAGTGAAATAGCATTGCAGGATAAGGAAACAAATCAGTCTTCCTGCTGCGGTGCAGGAGGTTGCAGTACTGAAGTGTATAATATCATGAGTGATGATTACACTCAATTGGAGGGATATAATCCAGATGCAGATCTAGGACTGGGATGTGGACTACCGACTGAATTCGCAAAGATAAAAGAAGGTGATGTGGTGGTCGACCTAGGTTCAGGTGCAGGTAATGATTGTTTTGTTGCCAGAAAACAAACAGGTGCTTTAGGTAAAGTAATTGGTATTGATTTCACACCAGCAATGATCGACAAAGCAAGACAAAATGCAGATAAACTTGGATTCAACAATGTTGAATTCAGACAGGGCGACATTGAAAACATGCCACTCACCTCAAACGTCGCCGATGTTGTGATAAGCAATTGTGTTTTAAACCTAGTGCCAAATAAAACTGCAGTAATAAATGAAATTTTTAGGGTACTCAAACCTGGAGGTCACTTCAGTATTTCAGATGTTGTACTAATTGGAAATCTTCCTGACAAAATAAAAAATGCTGCTGAAATGTATGCTGGATGCGTTGCAGGTGCAATTCAAAAACAAGTATACTTAGAGCTCATTGAAATAAATGGATTTAAACATATTACAATACAAAAGGAAAAGCCGATCATCATTCCGGATGATATCCTATCAAATTATCTGACTTCGGATGAAATATTGAATTTCAAAAATAGTGATGCTGGTATTTTTTCAATATCTGTTTATGCTGAGAAGCCGATCACAGCATGTACTCCAGGTGGTGGATGTTGCTAAATAATAAATAACTAAAATGAAAAATATTTTGGTGTTGTGCACAGGCAATAGCTGCAGAAGTCAGATTGCCAATGGATACCTTGAAAAATTCACTGAAGGCGAAGCCAACGTTTATTCAGCCGGTGTTGAAACCCATGGAGTAAATCCAAGGGCGATCAAAACCATGAATGATGATGGGATTGATATTACTAACTATACATCAAACAATGTATCAGAATATGCAGAAATAGCATTCGACTACATTATAACAGTTTGCGACAACGCAAAAGAAAGATGCCCTTATATTCCTGGAAATACAAAACGCTTTCACTATAATTTTCCAGATCCTGCAAAAGCAACAGGTAACGAAGAAGAGATCATGAAACAATTTGCTGATGTGAGAATCATGATCAAAGAATATTGTGCAGCATGGGTGATGGAACAAGGCTTGAGCAAGAAAATCTAGATCACATCCTATATGCTACAGCATTGATATTCATACCAGCACCTACAGAAGCAAACAATACTACATCACCAGTATTCAATTCATGACCTTCCTGTTTTCCACGCAATACCAAATCAAGCAATGTGGGAACGGTTGCCACTGAACTATTACCTAGCCATTGAATAGACATGGGCATAATATTAGCTGGAGGAGTTGTATTATATAATTTATATAATTTTTTCATCATGGCATCATCCATTTTCTCATTGGCCTGATGAATAAAAACTTTTTTAAGTGAATCAATGCCAACGCCTGTCTTATCGATGCAATCTTTCATTGCAGCAGGAACCGCCGTTACAGCATATTCATACACCTTTCTTCCTTTCATTTTAATATAACGCACATCAGGATCACTTTCTGGTTTATATGAACATCCCATATTAATATAGTATGCCTCGTCAACACAATGTGACTGAACACTTGCACCAATAATACCTGCACCATTATCACCGGTTTCTTTATACTCTAGAATACAACAACCTGCACCATCAGAAAAAATCATGCTATCGCGATCATGGGGATCAATAATGCGTGAAAGGGATTCAGCACCTATTACCAAAGCCTTGCTTGCAATACCTGCCTTGAAAAATGCATCTGCTTGTATAAGACCTTGTACCCAACCAGGACAACCAAACAAAATATCATAGGCGATACAAGAGGGATTTTTTATTCCTAGTAAATGCTTTACGCGACTCGCAAGCGCAGGAATAGCATCACATTGTATTGAATCTTTCACTATATCCCCGAAATTATGGGCAAAGATGATTTGATCAATGGTCTCTGGGTCAACACCACTCATAGCAATCGCTTCTTTTGCTGCAAGGGCAGCCATATCTGAAGTATTCATGCTGTCTTCTGCATACCGGCGTTCTTCTATACCAGTAATTGCCTTGAACTTTTCAACAATGGTTTCATTCGGAAGATCAATCACTTCACCTTGTTCACTATAGAATTCAGAAGACAAAAAATCTTTATTTGATCTAATGCTGCTCGGTATAAAACATCCTGTGCCAGTTATTACGGATCTCTTCATGCCTCAAATTTGCACAAATATATCGAAATCATCATATACAAGACAAAAGACGTAAGATATAAGACTTAAGAAATAGGCTTAAAGTTGATCAATGGGACTATAAATTCATCAATCAGTTTGATCCTTTTTAAATTTTAAATATGAAAATCCGGTTGGAACTGCTACCATCAATGTCATGATTATGAAAAAGCTAATTGCGGCTGCTTCAGCGGGAAGAATGAATCCAGTGATAACCTGAAGTGCTCCGCCAACCATCCACCATTTACCTGCCATCTTGTGTGTGGCTTTCCAATTATCTGCACTCTCTAATGTCCAAGGCAAACGCAATCCAACAAAATAATTTGGACCGATAGATGGCATAAAATATCCGAATGCAATAAATAAACATCCCAACATCGAAAATAAATTCCTTATCAGGAAATTACCCGGTGCCACTGAAGACCTCACAATGATCATTCCAAGTGCGCTTAAAAAAATCACTATTAAAAATGCCAGCTTCTTGAAAAGCAGTTCATTTTCTTGTTTGTATTTCTTGGGGTCTATTGAGCTTAAATTTGATATCATTAAAAATGTAAATAGTCCAGCTGCAAACAAAATAAAAGGACCCAAGAAAATAGAAGACTTCGATCCAAAACCATCAGGGTTTCCTTTTAAGTCGAAATGAATTGGAATGGTATTAGGTAGATCATCATAAACAATTCCTGCATATATGATTGGTATTGAAAGCAATAATACCACCACAAGGATTTCAATAACTTTATTTAATTGCCTGCTCATGATAGATGTATATTTAAATTGAAATTATCTTGAATTGTAATGATAATTTAAAAAAGCCTATATATTATTTGTAATCTATGTATTTTGACTAATTCTCTTTAATATTATTTACTACTTTTAATATGAATATTATTTAATCCAAGATTATGAAATATAAAATTCTTGCAATTATATTTTTTTTGATTAGCTTGATCACCTACGGTCAAGAGTTTTCAGTAACCTACCCATCATCATTGGGTAATAAAGTGTTAGACGGCAGATTACTGGTAATGCTTTCTAAAAAATCTACAGGAGA
>CAMBGO010000054.1 GCA_945866165.1 Chitinophaga pinensis
AGATTCAATTTGAGTAGTGAGAACCTGCAATTCAGAATTAAATAAATCCAATGAAGTCTTATGTTCAATCATTGAATCTTTTCCATGCTGAAGCTGTTTTTCAAAATCTAGTAACCGCTGAGAAGCACTTACCTCAGATGAATTCAATGATTCAATTTGGTTCTGAATACCAAAAAGCTGATTAGATAATTGTTGAATCTTTTGTTGAGTTTCAACAATGGCTTTTTCTTGAAGTTGATTATTGAACTCCAACACCAAGTCATGTTTAGCCTTTATCTTTCCTTTCAAATCAGCTACGATAATATCTTGTTCAGCAATTACCTCGGCAAGTTTTTCCAAATTCTTTGCTCTTCCTATCTTGTTGCCTTTAAAAAGCCCAACACTTCCACCAGTTAGCGAAAATTTTCCTTTTACATATTTTCCAGTGCGTTCAAGGACCACACTTCCATTTGCATTTTCAAGCGCTGACTCATTTTCTGCAATGAAAACATTGCCCAATAAAAACTTAAAAAGATTTGAATATTGCGCGTCGTATTCAACCACGTCAATAGCGGGAATGGTCCCAGCGATAGAGTGCGGTGTAGTTGGCTTAGAAGCGAACTCCTCATTCAGCTTGTCAAGAAGGAAAAAATTCGCCTTCCCTTTTTTATTATTATCCAACAGATGAATGGCTTCTAGTCCTTCTTTTAAATTATTTACAACATAATAATTTAAATACGGTTCCAACACATTTTCTACTGCAGTACGAAACTCTTCCTTTACATAAATTACATCAGATAGAATAGGTGATGTATGGTTCCAGCCTTTGTTATCATGAAGAAATTTAACACTTTCGGGGTAGCCTTCCATTGAATCGACCATGCTCTTCAAAAGTGCATATTCGTTTTTCTTCGAATCCAACTTTCTATTTTCCTCAGCCAAATGACTTCGGAGTTCTTCAAGCTGTGATTGTGTGGATAATATTTGTGATTTAGCGTCTTGGTGTTGCTTTTGCAATTCTAAAAGGCGCTTTTCTTGCTCTTCCAAAGAAATTTCAGTCTCTTGTTTTTGGGCAATAAGGGTTGCAAGCTGTGATTGTCTTTGTTGGGACTCTTCCTTAATTTGTGAAATTGATTTTTCCAGATTTGCTAAGGAGGTTTCACGTATAGCTACATTTTTTTCAGCATCAAATTGACTTCTTTGAACTTGTTGGTTTTTCTTTCTAAGTTCATCAAGCATGATACGCTTTTCATCAAAAGCAGCCCTGTTTTGATCAACCATTGCTTTGAGCTCATCAACCTTTGTCTGCAATGACTGCAATTTAGTTTCCTCTTCAACAATTTGCATTTGTGAAAACGCGATACTCTCTTCCAAGCCTGCAGATTGCCCGCCAGCTTTTGAAAGAAAATCATTCAACGACTTTTCTTTTTCCTGCAAATATTTTAGGCTTTGCGTTGCAAGATTTTTATCGTTTTCTTTTGTACGTATTTGATTGATTAATTCATTGAAGGCCTGTTGTAATTGTTGAAGTTTTTTTTCTTCTTCAACAAATTGAAGTTTTTGTTTTTCTACATCTGCTTCTGCCGTTGCAATCTGTGTTTCAATCTCAATTTTACGATCAGCGTCTTTTTGCTGTTGCTCCGTTAAATCCTTGTATTGGATATTGAACCCTTCCAATGCAGCCTTTGCTAATTCGATTGATGCAATCTTGTACTCCTTTTTTATCTCATAATACTTTTCAGCTTTTTTTGCTTGGTTTTCAAGCATCTTAAGTTGATTGTTTATTTCGAAAAGCAAGTCTTCAATTCTTGCAAGGTCTTGCTCAGTTGCATCAAGTTTTAATTTAGCTTCTTTTTTTCTTGTTTTATAAATGCTGATGCCTGCTGCTTGCTCAAGCATTTTTCTTCTGCTATTTTCTTTGTCCTTGATGATATCATCAACCATTCCCAATTCAATGATAGCATAGCTGTCATTGCTTATACCTGTATCAAGAAAAAGGTTGTGGATGTCTTTCAACCTGCACTGCACATCATTCAATCTGTATTCACTTTCACCGCTCTTGTAAAATTTTCTTGTTACAGTAACAGTGTTGAATTCTGTGGGTAGTAAATTTTTTGTATTGTCGAATGTCAAACTCACTTCAGCCAATCCACTGGGACCTCTTGTTTTTGAACCATTAAAAACAAGACTTTCTAAATTTTCACTCCGAAGATTGCTGATTTTATGTTCTCCAATTACCCAGCGAATTGAGTCAACAATATTACTTTTACCACAACCATTTGGACCAATAATACCAGTGATCCCTTCGTCAAAATTGATTACAGTTTTATCTGCAAAACTCTTAAACCCCTTGATTTCTAAACTCTTTAATCTCACGTTCTACTTTTTTTGGTCAGACGACAAATATAAGGGTTGGGTCCTTCGGGTTTTACACGAGTTATTAACAAATTAATAAGGGGTCTGGCTTCCTTTTTTAACTAATCTACCGCATATTTAAGGCCCATTTGAGCACGGATGGAATCAAGTGTATTCATCAGCGCAAGGGAATCATCCAACGTGTGCATTGGGCTTTCATTGAGACCTTTTCGCAGACATTCATTTACATGCCTGATTTCATGCTGATAACCCCATCCATTTTCTCTTTCGAGGGATACTGTCTGACGACTATCAACCTTATCAGGATAATACTGAATTGTTGCACTGGGTTCATAAAACCGACTTGTTAGCCGTATCCTGCCTTTTGTTCCAAATATATCAGCATCCGTTTCCAAATTGGAAGCAAGTGATGAAAAAAGACTGGCAGTCTGTCCGTTTTTATATTGAAAAATCATCGAACATTGTTCATCCACTCCAGTTGAGGCGATGTCCATGCTCGCAAGAATTTTATCAGGCTTTCCCAATATTGATTGTGCAAAGAAAACAGGGTAAATACCTATATCCAACAAAGCTCCTCCGCCAAGATCAGGATTGAATAGCCTGTCGGGAACAGGATCCATTGGTTTGAATCCAAAGTTCGCCAGCACCCCTTTTACTTCCCCTATCATCCCTTCGCTTATCATTTCCCTTACTTTTAAATAATGTGGCAAAAAGCGACTCCACAAAGCTTCCATCAAAAAAATATTTTTTTTGCGGGCCAATTCAATCATTTCAGATGCTTGAGGGGAGTTAATGGCAAATGCTTTTTCGCAAAGAACGGCTTTGCCATGATTTAAGCACAGGAGAGTGTGTTCGTGGTGCTGTGCATGTGGACTAGCGATATAAATAACATCAACCTCAGGGTGTTCAACCAATTCTTGATAACTACCAAATGCATATTTAGCAGGAAACTCTTTGGAAAAATCAATTGCCCTTTGCTTATCCCTTGAAGCAACAGCAACCAACTCTGCACCCTCAGCCAACTCAAGGTCTGCTGCAAATTTTTTCGCAATTCGGCCACATGCGAGGATACCCCATCTTATTTTCATAAAGTAGATTTAAAAAATAATATGCAGTTATTTGCCAGCTCTTTTGTTCAATGCATCAACACCAATTGAAATCATTCTTCCAATTGGCTTGCCATCCCTGTAACTAATTAATCGCAGGGTGGTAGCATCAATTGGAACTGATATTGATTTCCCATCATAGCTTGGATAATAATTATCTGGATATGAATTATCAAAACTATAATGAATATTTAAGCCAGTAATTTCAGGATCAAAATCAACTTGCAATTTCCCTTTTGCATCTTTGCTAGATTTTATCAACGGATCATACATACTTGGAGCAAATTTTCTATCGGCATATTTAAATCGCTCAAACTGATCTTCAACTTTTGAAATGAACTGATTCCAGTTTTTCTTTCCTTTAGGAGACCATAAAATTTCAGAAATTGCGAATCCCCTTGGCCAAAGCATGTATTCCAGGTGACGTTCATTGTAAATCTGTTCTGTCCAAAGATTTGCTTGACCACCCTTGATTAATTTGGGATTAACACCTTCTGGAATGGGCTCGTATTCAAATGTTTTTTTCAAACGAAGTGTTGAATAAACAGGTGGTTCGATAGCCACATCCGATTGCATAAAATCTACATAAACGAAATTATTGGGTGTCATCACAACTTCATGTCCCATTTTAGCAGCTTCAATACCACCCTTCATTCCCCTCCAACTCATTACTGTGGCAGTGGGCACCAAGCCTCCGTCTAAAATCTCGTCCCACCCGATCATCTTCTTGCCTTTTGATTCAATGATTTTACTAATTCTTCCAACGAAATACGCTTGAACAGCGTCCATGTCTTTTAATCCTTCTTTTTGCATCAATTGTTTTACCTGATCACTTTTCTCCCAGAAGTTTTTTGCGCATTCGTCGCCTCCCATATGTACATATTGAGAAGGGAAAAGGGTTGCAAGCTCAGTAAATACTTTGTCTAGAAATGCATATACATTTTCATTTGCAGGACATAAGGTATTATCCACTCTTGCTATTGCACCTTGTCGGCCCCAATCCATAAAAGTTTCTCCTGAATTTACTTTTTTGATACCTGGAGAACATGAAAATTCAGGATAAGAAGCCACAACTGCAAGGCTGTGACCGGGAATATCTACTTCAGGCATCACCTCAACGAAATGCTCTTTTGCATATTGCACAATTTCCCTAATGTCATCTTGTGTATAAAAACCACCATAATCTCTTGGTTCATCATCAGCTGGTTGAGAAAGTTTATAAAAATCACCAGTCTTTTTTACATTCCATGCACCCACTTTGGTAAGGTTAGGGAAGCTTTTTATTTCTACTCTCCAACCTTGATCATCGGTAAGGTGAAAATGCAACATATTGTATTTATAGCGGGCCATGTTATCAATGAATCTCTTCACTTCATCCTTTGTGAAAAAATGCCTTGAGACATCCAACATCATTCCCCTCCAACCAAAACGAGGATTATCCATGATGGAAACAACCGGTACTGTCCATTTTATATTATTTATCCTTTTATTACTTTCGATTTCATTGGGCAGCAGCTGTAATAGAGTTTGCATTCCATAATAGAGGCCTGCAGGCTTGTTTGCAGAAACTTTAATTCCATCTAAGGAAACATCAAGGCGATATCCTTCGTTACCAATTGCAGTATCTACTGTGGAGAGCAATTTGAATTGCACAGAATTCTTAGGAGCAACTTCCCCCGAAACCGCCTTAAGCTTGTAGCCGCCTGCTTCAGAAAAATCTTTGTTGATAGCAGCCATAATTGCGTTTGCATCCGCATCTAACTTAGAAAAATAAAAAGCAGTATTTGAGTTGATTTCAAATTCACCCACTCCCTGTCTTATTTCAACAGGTTCAGGAATGATTAAAATTTTGTTTGGTTGACTTATCCCTGGTATCAAGAGAACAATGAATAGGCAAAATAAAATGAAATTCTTCATGGCAAATATTTGTATTAGCAATTTAGGATGAATGAATCAAAGGGCAAAGAGTAAATAATTTCAAGAAATTTATAAGTCCGTTGGCAACATGTAAACCAGCTTAATTGAAATCCAATATTTAAATAGACACTTTGAAGACCAAAAAGCACAAGTCTTTAACACAATAAACATCAAATTACAAGAGAAATTAAAGTAATTTGAAACAAATTAAAATTTCAGCAATGAAAAAAATATTGATTACACCACTTTTAATGCTTGTTAGTATATGTCTATTTGCTCAGATAAAGTTGGTAGACAACGCGATTATAAAAGCCAAGACAGAAATGACATTTCCTGAAAACTTCAATCCAGGAAGGGGCGGAGCTCCTGGTGATGGAGGAGGTTTTTCAATGCCACGTGATATGGAAACAACTTCAACCATGTATTATACACCCAATTTCATGAAGGTAGAAAGTGCCTCAGATTTCGGAAATAATATTGTGATCACTGACCGGCTAAATAAAAAAACCACTACGTTGATTGAAGCGATGGGAAGAAAAACAGGTTTTTATTCATCTGATGCAGACGAGCAAGCGATGAAAGTAAAAAGTGACTCCCTTAGGGAATTAAAAAAAGATTCTCTAAAAGCAATGGGACTTACATTCAAAGAGAGCAAACCAGAAATCACCTATGTAGAGGAAACCAAGAAAATTGCTGGATATACTTGCAAAAAAGCGATTATCAAAAGCAAGGGACAAAATGGGGAAACAAACGAAAGCGTTGTTTGGTATAATCCAGAATTTAAAATTTCTCCAGTATCCTCGGCTGCAGGCAGCACCCAAGGATTTGGTGGAGGAAGAGGGCGCATGATGATGGGAGGGATACAGGGATTGGAAGAGCTTGAAGGATTTCCAATGGAATATGAAATCACTAGAAACAATGGGTTCATGATTCACATGACCGTATTGAAAGTACAAACCGATGCAACAATTGAGGAAAAAATATTCGAGATCCCTAAAGGCTACGATTTAAAACCCATGAGCAGCATCCAAGGTGGTAATGGTGAGGGTATGCGAATGATCTTCCGACAGTAATAAAATTAATTTTCTCAAATAGCAGCTCAGCGATAATCCAATATTGAGCTGCTATTTTTTTAACTGACCTGTTTCATTTAAGTAATTCCATAGCCATCCCACCACCCTGCCATAAGAAGCCATGCCTTCCGGTTGGTTATTTACCCTCAAAAACCTTGTATAAAACGCAGTTGTAAACTCATCAATTGGACCTTGGTATTTGATCAAAAATGCTCGATAAGTCTTGATGTCGCTTTTCGCAATTAGTCCAAGGCAATCAATATTTTTCTTTGCGGCTACACTGTCTTGTCTGAACAAGGCATTGTTTGTGTACAGAAACATCTCCAGGTTTGCTGAATATTTCAGGCTACTATCCCAGGAATGAAGGGAAGCAAGGTAGCCGATGAAATTAGCTTCACTCTCTTTGGCGTACCCTAACTGATGGGCCATTTCATGGGCTCCAGTAAATGGGAGTAAAAAAACAGGTTGTTGATCATTTATCTGGGCCTCCCCTGAGAAGGGATTATAATACCCTCCATACCCCATATAATTACCTATTTCACCAAATAAGGATGACTTAAAAGAAGCATGTTTATAGATTAAAAATTGATGCTTTATGGCAAGCGAATCATAGGCTTTTTGCAAGGTTTGACGAGAGGCCGTTATTGAAAATGACTTGTTATCACGCCCAGGGGCAAAGCGGTTTGTTTCATCAAGAAGAAAAATAGCCAATTGACCTAAGTCGTTTTTTGAAGGTTTTTCTTTTTTTATATTAAACTGATTACCAATATTTTGCCGATAGTAATTAAATCCCCACATTAGATTAAAAATCAGCCAAATCCACATGGAAACTATCATGCATTTAAACACCAGCAATATTAGTAAAGTCTTTTTTTGATTTGCTTTAGACCAATTTCTAAAGAACCGAAACAACCTATAAACTATGTAGCATATTGCAAAGGAATAGATCAGGTCACCAATGGAAACTGACGACCACCCAAGAGAGATTCTCAAGAAGCGAGATATATAAAGATATACCCCACGGGAATAATAGGTTTCTACCCTTTCAGGCGAGGAGTTAAACCAAGATGCCAAAACAACCAAGCCAATGGTAATAAGAAAGAGGTAATATCTTCGGGTTCTATTCACCTTGTAAAAATAGCTAGATTAACACAGCTGCTTGAGTAAGGCTAACCCTATTTTCATGAAAAACAGAATCGATGCCATAAAAGGTTGATGTTTTGGTATATTCGGGCGAATATATTACTTTTACACTCCCCTAAAACCACATAAAATGACAGGTAAACGGGAATTTGAAATAGGATTAGTGGGACTCAAACCTGGCACAACCATTTTTGAGTACGATTTGGGGGATACGTTCTTTGATTTTGAACAACTAGTTGAATTCAAAAACAGTGATATACATATCAAACTGTTCATTGATAAACACCCTGCCTTCTTTCAATTAAAATTTGAAATTGGTGGACATACTGAAATGGTATGCAACAGGTGTGGGAATCCCTTAAAAATCGACCTTTGGGATGATTTTGAGGTTGTCATTAAAATGGTTGATAACCCTGATGAAATGAATACGCAGAACGACGATCCTGATATTCAATTCATTTCATGGAATGAATCACACTTTAATGTGCAAGACATGATAAACGAATTTGTTCAACTTAGCATGCCAACACATCCAAATTGCGGTGAAGATGAAAAAGGAGAATCGAAGTGCAATAAAGAAACGTTGGAAATGCTAGAAAAATTAAAAGAAACAGAAACAAAAAAAGAGAATTCAATCTGGAAAGGATTGGATAAATTCAGAAATAACTAAAACAAAAAAAGATGCCAAATCCAAAACGCCGTCACTCTCAACAAAGAAGCGCCAAGAGAAGGACACATTATAAGGCAGAGACAGTAACACTAAGCAAGGATTCCACAACAGGTGAAACCCATGTAAGACACCGCGCACACGTGAGCGAAGGAAAGCTTATGTATAGAGGCAAGGTAGTAGTTGAGAAGTCTCCTATAAACTAAGCTTTATTTAAAAGGTTAATTCCAACCCCTGTCCCATTAAGACATGGTTTGGAATTTTTCATTTCTAATAACCCATATAATTTTCATATGAATATTGGACTTGACATGATGGGTGGCGACTTCGCTCCTCTTGAAGCGATTAAGGGGATTAAGCTCTTTAGGGAAAGTGATGAAAATATCATGCTGACTTTATTTGGCGATGAATTCGAGCTCAATAATCTTATACAGGAATATAGTTTAAACAAAGACAATCTAACAATAGTCAATACAACACAAGTGATTGATATGCATGAGCACCCTACAAAGGCCATGCGTGAGAAGCCGGACTCATCCATTGCAGTTGGCTTTAAATACCTAGCAACAGAAAAGATAGACGCTTTCATTAGTGCTGGAAATACTGGCGCCATGATGGTGGGTTCACTATTTAGCATCAAGGCAATTGAAGGCGTTCATAGACCAACCATAGGTGCGTATATGCCCAGAGAAAATGGTAAACTTGGCTGGCTACTGGATGCAGGAATAAACTCAGATTGCAAACCAGAAAACCTTGTTCAATTTGCGATATTGGGTTCATTGTTTGCAGAACAGGTATTGAATATTCCAACTCCAAGGGTTGGACTCATCAACATTGGCGAGGAGGAAGGAAAGGGAAACATACTTGCACAAGCTGCATATCCTTTATTAAAAGAAGAATCTTCGATTAACTTCATAGGTAATATAGAAGGCCGCGATATTTTTATTGATAAAGCTGATGTAATGGTATGTGAAGGATTTACAGGAAATGTTATTCTCAAGCTAGCGGAGAGCATCTACCCACTTATAAAAAACAGGGGTATTAAAGATGCTTTTTTTGATATGTTTGAGTTTGAGCAGTATGGTGGCGTGCCAGTGCTGGGTGTAAATAAGCCAGTTATAATTGGACATGGGATTTCTGAGGCCAGGTCCTTTAAAAACATGATAGAAATTACAAAAAAGATGATTGAAAAAGACCTGGTGGGCAAAATAAAAAACAGGTTCAAGGCATAATTCAATTATCACCTCTACTCAAAAAATACCTTTACTGTTTGGTAATATTGTCTTCTTTCGTGTTGACGAGAATCACCGGTACCAAATTCGCCTAAGCCAAACAAAGGAGCTGCATATCCTTTATTCACAGCAATCTCCAAAAAACCGACTTCATTAAAAAAGGCAAGCTTCTCCCCTTCAGGCACATCACCATAATGGTTGCTAATTTTCTCAATGAATGCATCACGCAATAGTACTATTTTAAATTTACGACCCATCCGATGTTCCTCAAATTCCTTCTCGGTAATATTAACAATCACATTCAAAAATCGATCTATCATCAGAATTTGACCCTCTATATATTGATCGGTATACAATGGCCTCATCATATTACGTTCCTTAATAGATGAAATAGGTGTTCCAATTTTTCGCAATGCAACCCCACTAAGGAGGCTTGAAAATGCCTCAACAAAAATGGAGCTAAAATTGCGAATTGTTTTTCGCATGTTTACTGGAAATGGAAGTGCGACTACTTCATCTGGATTCCCGTTTAGAATCATAGTAAGAATACCATTATCGGGTGCAGCATAAAATTGATCTGCATGCTTGGCTAAAAGAAGGTGATCCATGTTTTCATCAAAAGAATTTACAAGAATCATATGAATGGTTTCTGCTGGGAAACTCAATGGCAAACCTTTACACACGTAAGCAGCCTGCATGTAATTGTATGGAACAATATTGTGTGTAATGTCAATGATGTTAAGTCCTTCATTGAATTTGGCAAACTCACCCTTTACTAAACCTACAAGGTGGTCAGATGAACCAAAATCACTTGTAAAGGTAAGTATAGGCATTTGTAGGAGGATGGTTTGGTCGGTAAAAATACACCCTAGAAGCTGAAAATGAGGTTAATTCAATAGATCATTTGATAAGTTTGCCCTTTTTAAAAAAGAATCCATGAACCAGTTTATCGGTTAATCTTGGAAAAAACTTATTTAAGAAGACCGTTTGTTTACCTTGAAAAGTCATTACCAAACTCCTTTTTTTATCTTTAATCGCGCCAATGATCAATCTTGCGCAGTCATCTGTTTTCATCAATTTGCTTTCATCTAATGGTGATTCACCTTGATTTTCGCCATCCTTGATGAGTGCCTCATTTCTAATACTTGATTTTGTATATCCCGGGGAGATCCACATCACATGAACACCTTTATCGAGTAGTTCTGTTTTTAATGCCTCAAGCCAACCTTGCAGTGCAAATTTGGATGCTGAATAACCACTTCGACCTGGAAGTCCTCGGTAACCTGCAATAGATGAGATCCCTACAATGGTACCTTTAGATTGAATAAGGTACTTAAGGGCATAAGAGGTAACATATAGACTGCCATTGAAATTAATATCCATAACCTTTTTAATAACCGGAATCAGTGCAGGGCCACTTTCTTCCAATAAACCCCGCATAGAAATACCTGCATTATTAATTAAGATATCGATACTTCCAAATTGAGTGATAGCGTGATCCACCATGCGTTCGCAGTCTTTTTCATTGGAAACATCTGCATTGATAACAGAGAGATTACCAACTGGAGATTCAGATTCTAGCGCAAGAATTTTTTGTTGTGATCGTCCGCAGGTAATCACTTTTGCGCCTAATTGCAGGAATTGAAGGACCAACTCTTTACCAATACCGTCAGTGCCCCCTGTTATTAACACTGTTTTGTTATTAAATGCATTCATTGTGTAAAATTATATTACTTTTCATTTTGCTTGAAAAACAAAACACCTTATTTTTGCAATCCGTTGAAAAAAACGGTTTGAACTCGTAGCTCAGTTGGTAGAGCAATACACTTTTAATGTATGGGCCCTGGGTTCGAGTCCCAGCGGGTTCACAGAATGGTTGTCAAGTGACAACCATTTTTCATTATGCCATTCACCTACATCATTTTTTCAGAAAAACTCAACAAGTACTATACAGGTGCTTGCACTGACCTTGACAGAAGGCTTTATGAGCACAATATCGGACATTCAAAATTCACATCAAATGGAATACCCTGGATAATTAAATATTCCGAACAATTCGATACTCTTCAAGAAGCCAAAAAATGGGAAATGAAAATCAAAAAAATGAAATCAAGAAAATACATTGAAAATCTTATCAATGTTGGTAGAGCATCCCGACTTTAGTCGGGAGGGCCCTGGTCCCGAATAAATTCGGGAATAAATGTTCAAGCCCAGCGGGTTCACAGAATGGTTGTCAAGTGACAACCATTTTTCATTATGCCATTCACCTACATCATCTTTTCAGAAAAACTCAACAAGTACTATACAGATGCTTGCATTGACCTTGACAGAAGGCTATATGAGCACAATATTGGTCATTCAAAATTCACATCAAATGGAATACCCTGGACAATTAAATATTCAGAATATTTCGACACTCTTCAAGAAGCTAAAAAATGGGAAATGAAAATTAAAAAAATGAAATCAAGAAAATACATTGAAAATCTTATCAAGGTTGGTAGAGCATCCCGACTTTAGTCGGGAGGGCCCTGGTCCCGAATAAATTCGGGAATAAATGTTCAAGCCCAGCGGGTTCACAAAATGGTTGTCAAATGACAACCATTTTTCATTATGCCAT
>CAMBGO010000055.1 GCA_945866165.1 Chitinophaga pinensis
AGTGAAACTTTCAGGCGGTCAGCGCCAACGAATTGCCATTGCGCGTGCCATTCTTAGGAATCCATCCATATTGATCCTAGATGAGGCAACCAGTTCACTTGATTCAGCCAGTGAAATAATTGTACAAGAAGCATTGAATAATCTGATGAAAGGAAGAACTTCTATTGTAATTGCTCATCGTTTATCAACAATTCGTGATGCCGATATAATCTATGTTTTAGATAAGGGAACAATTAAAGAATCTGGATCACATAATGAACTATTGAAAATCAATGGACTGTACAAGCATATGGTTGATGTACAAAATGATTAATTTCGATTTAGCTTATAATTTATATTATGTTAAGTAGAATTTATGCTAATTCGATAGTGTTTATTTAAGATCTTGAAATAATCTACTGATAGTTTAGCCCTACTGCTGGCTGATGTTTTATGATGAATTCAATTAAATCTGTTAATTGAATATTTGCCCTTGCACAGGCATCATGAATATCTTCTCTGCTTACGCCGGCTGCAAAGGTTTTTTCCTTTAATCTTTTGGTTACTCCTTTAACATCCATTCCTTCATATCCACCTGGACGCATGAGTGAATATGCATGTACAAGTCCGGATAGCTCATCAAATGCATAAAGCATTTTATCCATTTTTGTGATTGGTTCAACCCCAAAATGAACATGTCCGTGTGAAGCAATTGCATGCAATACGTCTGGATCAATGTTCAAGCCTTCCAAGTATTCGATGATTTTACGACAATGCTGATCAGGCCATTGATCCCAATCAGCATCATGAAGCAGTCCAGACATTTCCCATTTCCAAGTTTCTTTGTCGTCTGCCTGTTCTTGTTCGATGGCCCAGGCCTTCATTAATCCACCTACTTGGTGCATATGAAGCTTAAGCCGTTCGTTTTTAACCCAATCGTTCAATAGAGAAAGGGCAACTTCCCTTTCAAGTAAGTTGCCCCTATTTTTTTCATCACCAAAAACTTGTCTACCAAGTTGGAGATTAAGCATATTGAGATATTTTTATTTTTCTGAAAGTTTAGCATATAAAGCATCCCACTTTTTCTCCTCAGTCTCAAATTTAGCCTTGTCTGCTGGCAACTTAGCCATCTGGCGTTTACTTGAATAAATTTCAATCAATTGATCTATCAGCCTTTTGTAGGTTTGCATTTCAATTTTGCCTTTGGCTGAATTCAATTCAACTGGCTTTGTTGCTTTCAATAAATAGGGTAATGATTTATCCAAATCCGCTTCTTGTGATTTTCTTAGATTGTCTCTTCTATCCGTAAGTGCCTTTGGTGGCGGAGGTAATTTTCCAGCCTTATCAGGTTTTGCAGTAGAATTTGCGATTCTGATGGTATCATTTATCAAACCAATCTGATCTTTTGTTCGCAGGGCCTTGTTCCAAAAATGACTACCAGCATAGAAATAAGCATTACCGTCATCAGGTTTTGCATCTCCAACTTTTGTTAATAGCTCTACCATCTTGGCTTCTTCTGCTGAATAGTTTATTACTTTCTCACTTGCTCCTTCTGCATTTAATTTATTGAACAACAGAAAGCCATATGTTTGGATCAATTCAATATTTCCAGCATCTTTTGAAAGTTTAGCATCGAGCTTCTTAAATTTTTTTTCTTCATCTTCAATTTCAAGAATGAAATCCAGGTCTGTGTAGGTGAAATATTGGATATTTGGATACAGTTCTTTACCATAGGCTTTCATTTGTTCAAAACATTCCATATCATCTTTCCCAAAGCAATAATTCATCATGAATCTATAAGCAATATCATTATCAGGACCTCCTATCTTTTTATCAGCCAATTTTTTATAATAAACTGCTGCATCGTCCTCTTTATTGTCATTTTGGTAAGACACTGCCGACAATAAAGTGACAGTAGTGTCAAAAGTCATATTCGCAATCTTATTATTGATAATGAAGTCGCTCCACTCACTTGTTTTTGTCAATAAAGGGGATGCATTGGCCCAATCTTTTTTGTTGAAGAGGTCAACTGATTCACCAAAATAGGATACATAAAAATTGATAGGAGCGGCATTATAGACTGGATCAACTATCAATTTTTTTGATGGATCCATTTCCATATACTTTTTAAATGCAGCAATTGCAGAATCCCTTGTTGCCGGAATATTTGGAGTTGCAGAATTTCTTATTAAATGTGAAAGAACTGCCGCCTTGGCTATAAAGTACTCGGGATTTGCAAGGTTTTTTGGTTTTTTGGCAAGAAGATCCAATTCAGCTTTTGCCTTATCAAATTGACTTAAAGTAATAAAAGTCTTAACTTCTTCTATTTGGCAAAATGCAGAAATTGAAAACGACACTAATAAAATAAATGAAATTGTAATTTTTTTCATTTCGAATAATTGTTATGAATAATACGGTAATTTTTACCCGTTAAATGTATGATTGTTTTTTAAGTTATTCTGCATTTTCAGGATTTTCATTTTCTGAATTTGCAGAATTCTGATCTTCGGAGTTCGTATTGCCACCTTTCATTTCCCCTGGTATTTCAATTTCAGCAGATTGAACTTGTTCTTCATTAAGGTTTGTAATTGCTGCGATTTCATCCTGGTCATCTAGCTTTATTAATTTTACTCCCTGTGTTGCCCTACCCTGCGCACTTATTACAGCTGTTCCTGTTCTGATTGTTACTCCAGAAACACAGGTAATCATTAAGTCCTCTGTATCACTCACATCGAGGATACCAACCAACTTACCTGTTTTTTCAGTTACACTGATTGTTTTAACACCTTTACCACCACGGTTGGTAATACGGTATTCATCAATTTCTGTTTTCTTTCCAAATCCTTTTTCTGAAACTACTAGAATTGTTCTTGACTTATCATCCTTATTTACGCAAACCATTCCTACTACTTCATCAGTTGTGTCGTCAACTTCAATACCGGCAACGCCGATTGCACCCCTACCCGTTGGCCTAACTTTACTTTCAGGAAAACGAATCGCCCTACCTGATTTCACAGCCATCATGATTTCAGAATTACCATCAGTTAATTTTGCATTCAACAACTGATCACCTTCATTGATTGTTATGGCATTTACACCAGAGGCCCTTGGTCGGCTAAAATCATGTAATGCTGTTTTCTTAATTATACCTTGTTTAGTACAAAGTACAATGTAATGTCCATTCACAAACTCTTCATCTTGAAGGTTCTTCACATCAATGATTGCACGTATTTTATCATCTTGAGGAAGTTGCATTAGATTTTGAATGGCTCTGCCTTTTCCTTGTTTTTCACCATCGGGAATCTCATATACTTTCAACCAATAGCACCTACCTTTTTCAGTAAAGAACAAAAGTGTATTGTGAGTAGATGCAACAAAAAGATGCTCTATATAATCTTCATTCCTTGTCTTTCCTCCCATTGAGCCTCTTCCGCCTCTTTTTTGCTGACGGTATTCATCTGCAGAGGTTCTCTTAATATAGCCAAGATGGGAAACGGTGATTACAACGTCTTCCATTTTGATAAGGTCTTCCATCCTAACCTCATTATCCAAATATGTAATCTCGGTTTTACGCTTATCTCCAAATTTCTCTTTTACTTCAAACAGTTCTGTTTTGATTAATTCAAATCGCTTGCCTTCATCCGACAATAAATCTTTTAAATGAGTAATCAATTTCATTATTTCATTATACTCCTCTCTAATCTTATCAATCTCCATGCCTGTTAAGCGTTGCAATCTTAATTCTAATACAGCCTTCGCTTGAATTTCAGTCATTCCGAACTGACTAATCAATCCCTCTTTTGCCATTTCTGGATTTGATGCACTTCTGATTAATTGTATAACAGCATCTAAATTATCAAGCGCAATAATATACCCTTCTAGAATATGAGCCTTCTTTTCAGCTTCTCTTAGTTGATACTTTGCCCTTCTGATAACTATTTCATGGCGGAATTCAATGAATGCAGCAATCTGGTCTTTTAGGTTAAGCGTTCGTGGACGTCCTTTTACAATGGCTACGTTGTTAATACCATATGAAGTTTGTAAATCTGTAAACTTGTATAGTTGGTTTACAATCACATTAGCAACCGCATCTTTTCTAACGTCAATAACCAATCGTGTTCCTTCTTTTTCATTCGATTCGTTATTGACATGGGTAATGCCGTCGATTTGTTTATCAACTACCAACTGTCCAACTCTCGATACTAGTACATCTCTACTCACCTGATAAGGAACAGAAGTAATAATTATTTGCTCACGTCCATTTGGCTTTGTTTCAATAGATACAATACCGCGAAGCACAACCTTTCCTCTTCCAGTATGCATAGCAGCTTTTACGCCCTCCATTCCATAGATAATTCCTCCACCTGGAAAGTCTGGCGCTTTAACATGTTGCATTAATTCATCAATGGTAATTTCTTTGTTTTCTACATACGCTATGCAACCATCAATTACTTCAGAAAGATTATGGGGCAACATGTTAGTTGCCATTCCCACTGCAATACCACTGCTTCCATTAACTAACAAGTGAGGAATTTTTGTTGGAAGGACTGTAGGTTCATCAATTGAATCATCAAAGTTCAATTGAAAATCCACCGTATCCTTGTCAATATCATCCATCATGAAACTTGCCAATCTGTGTAAACGGGCTTCAGTATAACGCATAGCTGCTGGCCCTTCTCCATCTGGTGATCCGAAGTTTCCTTGTTTATCTATTGTAGGATATCTTGTATTCCATTCCTGTGCCATACGCACCAAAGAATCATATACAGCCGTGTCACCGTGAGGATGATATTTACCCAATACCTCACCCACAATCCTAGCACATTTTCTTGTAGGCTTATTATAATCCATGCCCAATTCATTCATCGCAAATAAAATGCGTCTGTGAACTGGCTTCAAGCCATCCCGTACATCAGGTAATGCCCTTCCAACAATGACACTCATCGAGTAGTCAATGTAAGCGGATTTCATTTGCTCCTCTATGTTTATCGGGATGATTCTGTTATTATCGCTTGTTTGTTCGGGGAGTTTTTGATCTTCCATTTTGGTAATAAAAGGTGAGCTGATTTATATCTAAAAAATGTCTTACAAATTTACTCATAAACGACCGCAAAACAATGTATAAAGTGATGAGTTTATCCACTATTTTGAAGTGATAAAAGTGAATAAAAGCAGGACATTTTCTGAGTATAGATGTTGGATTTTTTACTCCCCTGAAAGTTGTAAAATGATATTCCACTCAGTGTCTGTTACAGGCTGAACAGAAAGACGTCCTAAGCGAATTAATGCCATATTTGATAATGAAGGAGTAGCCTTTACCTGAGCAAGGCTAACAGGATTTTTAAGCTTTTTGTGGGGTTTAAAATCAACTACTACCCATGCCGGTTCATCTGTTGTTGGATCTTGATATGATTCTTTTACAACTTTCGCTATTCCCACAATTTCAAGTCCTTCATTGCTATGGTAAAAAAAGGCAAAATCTCCTTTTTTCATTGATCTCAAATTATTTCTTGCAGCATAATTCCTTACGCCATCCCAAAAAGTAACACCATCAATTTGAAACTGATCCCAAGAATACTTAAATGGTTCAGATTTTATAAGCCAATATGCCATTGTTATCTTTTTAAAGTTATGATGTTAGAAAATTTAATATCCACTCGCAAGTACATCAGCCAAATGCATAGAGACAAGGTTTGTTTCTTTCATCTGTAAAATTCCATTTATGTGCATCAAACAACTAAGGTCTGTTGAAATAAGAATTTCTGCTCCTGTATTGATTGCATTTTCTGCCTTTTGCTCACCCATGGCCACTGAAATGTCTTCAAATTTAACAGCGAATGTTCCGCCAAAGCCACAGCATGTTTCATTATCCGCTATTTCTATTAATTCAAGACCTACGACATTCTTAAGTAACTTTCTAGGCTCCATCTTAATCTTACATTCCCTTAAAGCAGCACAGGAGTCGTGATAAGTTGCCTTTTTATCTAGTTTCGCACCCAAGTCATCTACTTTGAGCACATTTACAAGAAAATCGCTTAATTCGAACACTTTTGATTGAAATGAAAGACTTTCTTTATTATTGGAAGCGTTGTCAAATAGTTTTGAATAATAATTTTTTATAAACCCTGCGCATGAGGCACTTGGCACAACAACAATTTCTGCATCAGAGAAGTCGCTCATCATTTTTTTGCAAACTTCCCGGGATTCACCCCAATAACCAGCATTGAAAGCTGGTTGTCCACAACATGTTTGTTCTGCATTATAGATTACTTCGCATCCTGCTTTTTCCAATACCTTGATAGTATTGAATCCTGCTGTGGGATAGAGTTGATCTATAAAACAAGGAATGAATACATGTACTTTCATTGCGAAATAATCTTTTGTAAGTTAAAGATTTTAGGGTTGTCTTGTAACATAAAATACAAAACAAAGGCACCCTTCATTTGAAAGATGCCTTTGTAAAAATACATTTAGCAATGATGCAATGCATTGCTAATAATTAATTTAATACACCTAACCTTGCAAGGTATTTATCAACTACAAATCCTTTTTCAGTTCTTGGATATTTGTCTTTTACTGTTTTAAATAACTCAACAGCCTGATCATTTTTCCCAACCACTTCACTTAACAAAGCTGCTCTGAATAGATATTCAGATGAAATTGCCTGGTCTTCAGGAAATAGGTTGCCTGCAGATTTATAATGGTCAATTGCTTGGTCATTTTTTTTCAATTCTGAATACGCATCACCTAAAAGCCCTTCAGCCTTGGCTTCAACCTGATTTGATCCTTTAGAATCAAAATCTTCAAGTTGCTCTATGGCTTTTTGATACTGACCAGTTCTTAACAAACATATACCTGCATATAACTTGGCTAGGTTGGCTGATTTTGTACCATTGTATTTTGAGATTACTTTTAAAAAACCAGGTACGGCTCCAGATCCGTTTAATGCTAAATTGAATGAATCTTTTCTGAAATAATTCTCTGCAGTAAAAAGTTCTTCAGAAGCCTTTAATTCTTTAGGGCTTTGTATATAACTACCATATGCGATATATCCTAATACAATAACAAGGATTGCCGCAATTACAACGGATAATTTTTTTCCAGTTTTTTGCCAGAATACGGTTAGTGCACTTAATGTTTCCTGTTCAGACATTTCGTTTGTTTTGGTTAACTTAAATATTTACCTAGTCTATTATGAATGGATAGTCCTCTTGTTGATAGACGTCTTTTAATAACTCATCATCATCTGGCCAAGGGCTCTCCTCTGCGAATCTAACTGATTCATCTACAACCTCACGTATTCTTTCATTAATTGCTTCTATTTCAGATTCAGCAACACCAAATCTTTCAATTAGTGTTTTTTTGGTTGTTTCAATAGGGTCTTGTTCTTTGTATTCTTCAACTTCATCTTTACTGCGGTATTTTTGGGGGTCACTCATTGAATGACCTTTAAAACGGTAGGTTTTCATTTCAAGAAGTGTTGGCCCACCACCCTCTCTTGCTCTTTTCACAGCCCTGGCCACAGCTTCGTGAACAGCCTCAGGACTCATTCCATTCACGGTATCAGCAGGCATTTCGTAAGCATCTGCAAGTTTATAAATATCTGTTACGTTGGAAGTTCTTTCAACAGAAGTCCCCATCGCGTAGTGATTATTTTCACAAATGAAGATGACAGGCAGTTTCCAAATCATTGCTAAGTTGAAAGTTTCATGGAGAATGCCTTGACGAGCAGCACCATCACCAAAAAATGTTAGTGAAACATTATCAGTACCCTTATATTTCTCTGCAAATGCCAGTCCGGCGCCAGTACCTATTTGAGCGCCTACTATACCATGCCCACCGAAGAAATATTCATTTTTACCAAAAAAGTGCATGCTGCCACCTTTGCCTTTGGAGCATCCCGTAGCTTTCCCAAAAAGTTCTGCCATACAGGCATTGGCTGAAATTCCTTTAGCCAATGCGAGTCCATGATCTCTATAAGCCGTAATATATGGGTCTTCCTGTCTGGTAGCGGTCATACAACCTGCAGCTAATGCCTCCTGACCAATATAAAGATGGCAAAATCCACGGATTTTCTGCATCCCATATAGTTGTCCGGTTTTTTCCTCAAAACGGCGAAGTAATTGCATCAATTCGTACCAGTATAAATAAGTCTCTTTTGTAAAAGTGATAGCAGCCATAGCCTTAAACGTTCTTTTTCTGAATGATTTGCAAATATAGTATGAAAATCACAAAAGATTTCGTTGTTGTAACGGGTTATGATAATTAATTTTTGAAAACTTGGTGTAATTTCACACTCCCCTTATTTTGTTCAGAATCAACCATATCAAACTCATTCAGTTTAGGAATTATATAGACCAAGAATTCCATTTTTCATCCAATATAACGGGTATTTGTGGCTTGAACGGTAAAGGCAAAACAAATCTCCTGGATGCCATTTATCAATTATGTTTTACAAAAAGTTATTTTGGCAAAGCAGATTCTATGGTCGCCACATTTGGCAAGTTGGGTTTTAGTATAACTGGAACTTTTACAAAGAATGATCAATCACAAGTAATATCATTAATACTTAGGGAAAGCAAAAAAAAAGAACTTCTTGTTGATAAAGAATTGATCAGTCCATTTTCTCTTCATATTGGTAAATTACCTCTTGTTTTCATTGCGCCTGATGATACTGATTTAATAACTGGCTCTAGTGAAGTTAGAAGGAAAATGATTGATACAATCCTTTCTCAAATAGACAAAGAGTACCTTAAAACCCTTATCAATTATTATAAGGTCTTAGATGAGCGAAATAGTTATTTAAAAAGATTGTCATTAGGTGAAACCATGGATGAGACTTTACTTGATAGCTTCGATCATCAGTTGGTGCATTTTGGAGGTTATATAATTGAAACACGGGTAAGTTTTTTTTCAAATTTCATTCCTATTGCACTGTCTAATTACGCTGTTATTTCCAATGAATCGGAAACACCAACTTTGAATTATGTTTTATCAGCAGACAAAGAATTGTATTTAGAAAAACTGAAAAAAAACAGACAACGAGATATCTTCTTGCAAAGGACAACAATTGGTATTCATAAAGACGAAATGGAAATTTTGTTAAATGAAATTGGTTTTAAGTTGACAGCCTCTCAGGGACAACGTAAAAGCATGCTATTTGCCCTTAAATTAGCAGAATTCACGATACTGAAATCACATTTTGGATATGAACCCATTTTATTACTGGATGATGTTTTTGAAAAGCTTGATCATGAAAGACTTTTACAGTTATTAAATTGGGTATGTGTGAAAAACAAAGGACAAGTTATACTCACTGACACACACCCTGAACGTGTTCAAGTACTTCTTGATGAAATAAATGTACCTTACCAATCTATAATTTTGAATTAATATGTCAGATGCACTTTCATTGGGTGAAGCCTTAAAACAATTTCTGAATAAGAGCAGGTTGAAAAACAAGATTCAGTCTTTACAAATAAGTGAACACTGGGAGAAAATTATGGGCGTAACCATATCTCGGTACACAGAAAAAATTGAAATAAAAAATGGCACCCTTTTCATTTATACCAATGTAGCACCTTTGAAAAATGAATTGGTATTCCAAAAAGAACTAATAATTTCCAGAATGAATGAAAGTATTGGGGACATATTAATTAAGGAAGTTGTAGTTTGTTAGAGATCTTTATTTTACTGCCATTTCAAGGTCAGCGACCCCCCATTTGTTGAGTATTTTACCTTTTTCCAATAAATAAATTGTTGGAGTTGTTCTTGCTGCTGTTTTAATTGCAACCAAGTCGCCTTTACATACTTCAATGTCAATCTTTTTTTCATTAAATAAATTTGTAAGTCCATCTGGGTCAGCACTTACTGCAAGCATTGGCGTCAATTCTCTTTTTGCTTTCAATTCTAGTAACTTTATTTGAGCCATTACATTCTCATTAATTTTTGTAGGATCAATTGATTTTGTGATTATCAGGTAGACTTGTCCTTCTGCATTTAAAATATCACTTGTTGTATCTTTTTCATTTTTATTAATAATTACGAAGTCCTTTATTTTTGGTTTGGCATTACCTTCTCTTATAATTTTGTCATATCTTCTTACAAAAACATAGGAGCTGTCATTGAAATCTTCAGGGAAGTGATCAGTATCGAATTCAATTTCTTTTCCATCGTGATTGTAAACAAAATTAATAACGGTGCTGTCTGTTATGGCATCTTTTGGAATTTTCATTTCCTCTTGAATGGTTAATCCAATTTTGTATGGTAAACAATCTATTATTGGCAAGTGATTCAGGACATAATATTGTGAAACAAAAGAAAAAATTGTCGTTGCCAATAGAATAGTAACTGACTGTAATGGTTTAAAGATGGATGATACTATATTTCTCTTTGAAAATAAAAAACCGATAACTATAAGAAGAATAATATCTTTTGTAAATGACTGTTCTGCAGTTAGCTTTATACAGTCGCCAAAACAACCACATTCTTTAACACTTCCAGTTATTACTGCATATCCTGTAAGAAAAGTAAAAAAGATAATTAATCCAAACAATAACCAGCTGAA
This sequence comes from Chitinophaga pinensis, assembly GCA_945866165.1. Lineage (GTDB taxonomy): Bacteria > Bacteroidota > Bacteroidia > Chitinophagales > Chitinophagaceae > Pollutibacter. The sequence goes on from CAMBGO010000055.1 coordinate 10,547, forward strand.
GAGTTTGAACTGCCATCCTAAAATAACTGCCACCCCAGCTATGATTTCAAATGCAATCATCAAAACAGAAAGTATAAGAGTATAATCATTGAAGTATGTCAAATGCCATAATTCAAAGAATTCCTGCATCTTGTAACTCAAGCCAAGAGGATCATTTGCCTTTATTAATCCGCTAAAAATAAAAAGTATCCCAACAAAAAATCTTAAAAAGACAATGGTTTTTTTCATGTATAATTTAACTTGAATGTCCGGGTTTCTGTTCCGCAATTAAAATCAATCCAAAAATAGCATAGTTCATAATATCAATGAAGTTAGCATCAATTCCTTCACTTATTATTGTAACACCATCATTTGAAAGAATTTGTCTTATTCTATTCAGCTTCATCAAAATAAGGTCTATAAAACTTTCTTGACTCATTTCCCTCCAAGCTTCACCATAATCATGATTTTTGTCTAGCATAGTTGATTTTGAAACAGCAATCATCTTATCATAAAGTTTCGATGTTAGTTCAGTATTAAGTTCATCAATTTCACTATTGCCCAATTCAAGTTGTATCAAACCTATAACGGAGTAATTGATAATGCCTTTAAGTTCAGATGAAATATCATCAGCAACTTTTTGTGATTTTTTTTCTTGGATTGTCCTGATTCTTTTTGCTTTGATGAATATTTGATCTGTGATTGATATTAATCGTAAAACCCGCCAGGAAGTTCCATAATCGATGGTTTTTTTTATGAATATATCTTTACAAGAGATAATTATTTGATCATATTGATGCGAAGTGTTTAGATCCATAATATTGGGAGTAAAAATAACTTTTACCAAGTTGTTTTTTTAGCTGATTTTTGGGTTGTTACAAAAATAAGGAAGAAAAACATGTTTACACTTAAATCTGGATCGAGGGAACTTCATATTAAATCCCCCCTAGTGATGGGTGT
>CAMBGO010000056.1 GCA_945866165.1 Chitinophaga pinensis
GGTAGTCTATAATCTTAGGGCAGATAATATTTCATGGGACTTTCGAAAGAAGGAATGGAAGATGACAAGTGTAATTGAGCGAACCTTAGATGGCTTGAATGAAAAAGTAAATTACTACCCAGAGCTAAATAAAAAACTGTCATTTAAGCCAATTGACCTAAACCGGGATGCTTTTTTTCAAACCAGTATGAAAACGCCAGATTTGAGAGAACGAATTGAAAAGGAAAAATTACGTGGTTCTGAAACCGTTAAGGAATTAGAAATGGAATATGCACACCGCAGTGCAACGCCAGCTGCCGTATTGTTATTAACCTTAATCGGTGGCATCTTGGCTTGTCGCAAGATTAGGGGTGGTAGTGGACTGCATTTAGCAATTGGAATTGTAATTTGCGCAGTATTCATCCTAACAGATCGGTTTTCTACAATCTTCTCAACCAAGGGAGAATTAAATCCATATTTGGCAGCATGGATTCCCAATATGGTATTTGGAGTCTTAACATGGTACCTTTATAAAAAGGCACCCAAGTAATAATAATTTTGATTTTTTTTAATAAGCTCAGTCTCTTTTTTTACCTTTACACATCATTTAAGTTTTATCGAAACTATTTATAAGCCATGATTTCACTAAAAGAAAAATTCAAGGAAAAGTCAGACCAGGTTGGTGCGGAAATTAAGCAGTTATTGAAAGAACATGGCTCCAAAGTGATAGGGGAAGTAACCCTTTCACAGGTGTATCAGGGTATGCGCGGTATTACCGGTTTGGTAACAGAAACATCATTGTTAGACGCAAACGAAGGCATACGCTTTCGTGGTTATTCTATACCCGAATTAAAAGAAAAACTACCCAAAGTAAAGGGAGGTGATGAACCACTTCCTGAGGCATTATTTTATCTCATGTTGATAGGTAAGTTGCCTACGGAGGACGAAGCCGAAAGTATCACTTCAACATTACAACGCCGGTCGCATGTTCCTAACTATGTATTTGACTCTATCGAGGGTTTGCCGGTCAGTTCTCATCCAATGACCCAATTTGTTATTGCTATCATGGCATTGCAAAATGGAAGCAATTTTGCTAAGGCTTATGGAAACGGGTTGAACAAGAAGGATTATTGGGATCCTACCTATGATGATGCTATGGACCTGATTGCAAGGTTGCCAAGAATTGCAGCTTATATCTATAGGCGTAAATATAAAGGTGGCGTGCATATAGAACCAAATGGCTTGCTCGATTGGGCTGGCAACTTTGCGCACATGATGGGTTATGGGGATGAAAGTTTCAAAGAATTGATGAGACTATATATGACCATTCATGCTGATCATGAAGGTGGTAATGTTTCAGCTCATACAACGCACCTGGTTGGATCTGCTTTAAGTGATCCATTTTTAAGTTTTGCTGCTGGAATGAATGGTTTGGCAGGGCCATTGCATGGACTTGCAAACCAGGAGGTTATTAAGTGGATTTTTGAAATGAGGGAAAAACTAGGTGTTGACTTACCTTCAAAAGAGCAAATAGCAGAGTATGTAAAATCAACCTTGGCTGAAGGAAAGGTTGTGCCGGGATACGGGCATGCAGTATTGCGCAAAACAGATCCAAGGTTTACTGCCCAGATGGAGTTTGGTAAAAAACATATGCCGGACGATCCTTTGGTTCAAACAGTTTGGCGTATTTATGAAACTGTACCAGAAATATTGAACGGCCTGGGCAAGGTAAAAAACCCCTGGCCAAATGTAGATGCTCATAGTGGAGCCCTATTAGTACATTATGGTATGGTGGAATATGAGTTCTATACAGTGCTATTTGGCGTTAGTCGTTCACTTGGTGTACTTGCAAGCCTTTGTTGGGATCGGGCCCTTGGTCTTCCATTAGAGCGTCCAAAATCTGTTACAACAGACCTTGTAAAACTTTGGCTTGAAGGGAAAGACAATATTTGGGGGGATTAGGATTAGACTGGAAAGCTCTAAAAATATCAAAGATCGAGAATAGAATCGTTGATAAATTTTAATAAGGCTTATTGAGTTTTTCAATCCCAATTTTTTTAATATCCTCGCACGATGAGTTTCAACAGTTCTAGTTGATAGAAATAGTGTTGCAGCAATTTCTTTATTTGTTAATCCATTTTTTACCAATTTAATTATTTCAATTTCCCTTTCAGTAAGTTTGTCAAAATTATTCCTTTCGTCATCATTGACTATCATTTGTTTGGTGATGTTCAATTGAATTTCTTGACAGATGTATTTCTTGCCTTTCATCACTTCGGTGATGGCTAGGTACATTTCATTTTTTGATGAATTTTTCGTTACATATGCCATCGCTCCGTTGCGGATCATGCGTTTTGCATACGATGGTTGGTTATGCATTGATACTCCTATGATTTTTATGTTAGGAGCATTTTTTAAAATTTCTTTTGTGGCCTCGATACCCGATAGTGGTGTGATGTTCACATCCATGATAATAATATCTGGTTTTACTTCAGGAAGCTCATCCATGAGGGTTTGCGTGTTATCATACACCTTCACTACATTGAAGTTGTGTTCCAAATTAATAATCGTTGCCCAAGTTTCAGCTATCAGTAAATGATCGTCAGCAATAACTATTTTAATTCTATCCGGCATAAACTTAATTGAATGGTAAGTTAAGTAAAACTTGAATACCTTTTTGAGGCTTGCAGTCAATTAAAAATTTACCACCATAATATTCTACTCTTGATAAAATGCCTTTTAGACCGATACCTGTTTTCATTTTCTTAGCATCAAATCCAATACCATCATCATGGTATTTAAGGTTTAGTCCGTGAGTATCAAACAAAAGATCAATAGAGACTTTTTTTGCATTTGCATATTTAAAGGTATTGCTGCATAATTCTTGAATGATTCTATACATCATTATTTTTTGTTCGTGCTGTAATTTTTCCGGATCAGCACCTTTGTATATGTTGAGTTTAAAAGTAGGATTTATTAGTATGCTAAAACTTCCTATTAATTCAACGATGGAATCTTTTAATCCAAGTTCTTTGATTGTTGGGGGTGCAAGGTTTCTGGACAGTCTTCTTGTTTCATCAAGTGTTTTTTGTATGGTACTTTCTGCTTTTTCAATATCACTATGTTTTATGGTTTTTTTCTCTTTTAATAATTTCAAGTACAGACTAAGATAAACTAGCATTTGCCCAACCCCATCATGCAATTCGCGTCCAATTAATTCTCTTTGCTTTTCTTCGGCTAGTATCCTTGCCTCTATCAATTGCTTTTCTTTTTGAATACTCTCAAAAAGAAATTTTGAGTCCAAATTTCTTGTTTCAGTAATATCCCAATGAATTCCTATTGATCCTTTGATCTTGTTTTTGTTATCGAGTACAGGGGCACCGCTGATAATCCAATTGCGGTGGTCTCCATTTTTCTTTTTTATTGTTATTTCGTAAAGACCTTCTTTGCCCTGTCGTCTTTTTTTTCTTTCTTGTTTATTGATTTTCTCTTGTACGATCTCATCTAATAATATTTCACTTGCCATTCTTCCAATTAATTCTTTGCTCGAATAGCCCGCCATTCGTTCAAACGCTTTGTTTACGTATAAAATTTTTTCGAAGTTATCAACCTCCATGATTCCTAGGTCCATATTGGATAGCAGGTTCCTGTATTTGTTCTCAAGTTCAATATTATTTGATTTTTCAATCGGAGTAGAATTGTTTTCTTTTGGCGGTACTTTTATTGTTGGTGCTACATGACAAAAAAAAGTAAGCTCACCTGTCTTTCCAGTTGAAAGAAATTTTCCTATCAGTTTTGTATTGTTCGCTTTCTTTAGTGCTAGGGTAATTTCTTTATCTTGATTTTTATTTAGCCAGTTATATTCAATTGAACGTTTCTTTTTAAGTTCATTAAAGCTAAATATTTCATTAAAGTTTTCTTTGTTGATTTTATATGATGAAAGTAGCTTTTTTAAGGACGGACCTTGGTTAATAATAGTTAATTTTTTATCCAAGGAAAATGAATATGGGAAGAGCTTGTTTTGAAAGTTCTTACTGATGTCAGAAGTTCTATTTTTTATTACCTTATCTGCCATCTTTTTTGATTAATTGATTTTCTTTGAATTTATGATTGCAAAATGAATCAACAAGAAACCATATAAATTTCTTTACACACATTGAAAATACTATTTTTATTTTTTTTAGCGTTAATACAAAAAAGTTAGAGACCTCTTCGGGTGCATTCAAGCTTTATTAACTTTATTTCCCTTCCAGTTTGTCCAGACAATGAGCTATTTTCTTGTGCCCTTCTCATTAGATAAGGAATCACTTCTTCTACTGGCCCAAATGGCAGGTATTTCGATGTATTGTAACCAGCATTTGCTAGATTGAAAGTCAAGTTATCACTCATTCCATATAATTGAGAAAAATGGAGGTGATGGTGTTTTGTAATTCCAGTTAGATCAAATATCATATTGGCTGCTTTCAAACTGCTTTCTTCATTGTGACTAGCAACAATAATTGATATGTGTTGAATTCTTTCGATGCAGTATGAAATTGCTTCATTGTAATCCCTGTCTGTTTCAATTTTATTAGGCTGAATAGGATTGTTGTATCCCAATTTTTTCGCACGCTTCGATTCTTTTTCCATATAAGCGCCTCTGACTAGTTTTACGCCGAGTAAATAATTTTTATTTACTGAATCTTCATAGCTCAACTTCAGGAAAGATAGCCTATCAATTCTATATAGTTGAATGGTATTAAATACTACAATAGTTGACTTATTATACTGCTCCATCATGCACTTGGTAACAAAATCGATGGGGTCTTGAATCCATGATTCTTCGGCGTCAATCATCACTCCGATATTAGATGCTGCAGCTTTCGTACAAATTCTATTTATCCGATGCATTAAGTTATTCCAGTCATATTTATCTTTTTCCGGAAGCATCTCAATCATAGTGGCAAAGTCACTAAAAATTGTTTTTGTTTCTTTATTTCCAATAGTTATGTTTAATCTTTCAAGCAATGAAAAAGATACCAGTCCTGTTATTTTTATGCTGATAAAGGGAATATTTTTACTCTTAGATGCATAATTTATTACCTTGATGAATTCATCTGTAGCCTCCTCGTATTTTTCATCGTTGTATTCTCCACCTTCTACTCCATAATCAAGAATCACCTGAACTTGGTGATGATCAAGTTTTTCACAAACTGAGGTGGTTTTTTGAAGTGTTTCACCGCCAACGAATTGTTTAAAAAGTGTTTTTTTAATCAGCTTTTTTATGGGCAACCCAATTTTAATCATCAATGGGAGAATCTTGGCTCCAAGCTTCACTAAGAAACCTACTTGCATTAGGGTAAAAAGCCATTTAGAAGCAATTAATTCTTTGTTGGTTTTATATGCAAATGCATTTTCTGTATTATCTAGGTTGAGGGATTCATTCTTTTTTGGCATCAATTTCACTTTATCGTTGCAAATATACATTGAAATGTCCTCTGAGGGATTTCAACCTTTTTTGTTCTAAATTTTTTTTAATTCTAATCTTGTTCAATTTTATGCTATTTAAGATTATGTTTGTTAAACAAGATAAATCGATTTTAATACAATTCTGAGTCATTTTACTACTGAAAGTATTTATACGCATAAATCAATTTACTCCTGTCGTTTATTTTTATACAAACTAAAACACCAAACCAAGACTATGCTAACCTCTGAAAAACTATTAAATGCAATTAATCATTCTATTGATGGTATAGCCATTATTGATAATGATGGATGTTTTCAATATGTAAATAACTCACACTGTTCTTTATTTGGCTATGATTCTAGTAATGAACTCTTAGGTAAACATTGGTCAATTAGCTTCAATAATTTAAATATTGAGCACATGAACAATGATATATTTCCGATAGTCAATACTAATGGTCATTGGTCTGGTGATCTTATCGGACAGAAAAAAAATGGGACTCAAGTTGTTCAAAGCGTTACAATCACAAAAATAAGTGACGAAGGAATTTTATGCGTATGTCGTGATGAGACGAAAGATATAAATTTAGGACGGCTAGAGTATCTGAGTACAAACCTAGGTAAGGGTATTATTGTTGAAGATGAATTCCAAAATATTGTACTTGCCAATAGGCAGTTTTCTAATTTATTTCAAGTTACAATTGAAGTTGAAGAAATAATTGGATCAAACTTTTTTGATTTGGTTAAAAAGATAAATCCAATCATCAAAAACAACGATAATATCCATACAAAGATTATCGAAATCGCTAAACGAAGAGAGCCATTGTATGAAGAAAGGATTTACTTGAATAATAATCGAATTTTGGAAATGGATTATTTCCCTGTTTATTTTCATAATAAGTTCAAAGGGCAACTTTGGACCTACACCGACATAACTGAAACCGTTCAACTATAACAAAACCTGATTGATGCAAAGAATAGGGCTGTCAGCTCTGAAAAAGCCAAAACTGCATTTCTTTCTTATATGAGTCATGAGATACGAACCCCAATGAATGCAATCTTGGGTCTTTCTGAACAACTATCATTTAGCAATCTTGATGAAAGACAATCATTTTTTGTTAAAAACATTTCGGATTCTGCAAAGAGTTTGTTGTTAATCATAAACGACATTTTGGATCTTTCTAAAATTGAAGCAGGGAAAATGAATTTTGAAAAAAATCCGTTTCAACTTAAACTGGTTTTGGAAAGCGTTGGAAATATACTTAGACCAAAAGCTGAAGAAAAAGGGTTGAATTTTTCTATTGAAGATGAAAGTTCAATTGAGAAGTCACATATTTCAGATGAAATTCGAATTAGGCAAATTTTAATCAATGTAATCAGCAATGCCATAAAGTTTACTCCAAGGGGTTCCATAAGGGTGATAGTTAGAAATTTAGCAACTGAAGAGGATAAACAGTTAATTGAGTTTAATTGCATCGACACAGGGGTGGGCATATCAAAAGAGGCCTTGACTCATTTGTTTGAAGATTTTTTTCAAGAGGACCGGATTGGAAATGCGATTAAGGAGACTGGTAGCGGTTTGGGGCTTTCTATTACAAATAGTATTGTAAAGATGATGGGTGGGGAAATTGATTTTATAAGCGATGTCAATAAGGGTACTGAAGTAAAAATAAGGTTACCACTAGAAGTAAATAAAAGGTACTTTGTTGAAAATAAGATAGAAGAACTTCAAAGTAATATTCTCGAGGGAAAACATGTTTTACTTGCAGATGATTGTAACTTAAATCGAATGATTTTTAAGTTGATGTTGAATAATATGAAAATTTCTGTTGATGAAGTAGATAATGGATTTGATGCAGTTGAGAAGGTTTTTAGTAATAAATATGACCTGGTATTAATGGATATACAAATGCCTGTGATGGATGGGGTCACAGCATTGTATGCTATTTTGAAAAAATTTGATGATTCTATTCCTGTTATTGCTCTTACTGCTGCGGCATTTAATTCTGAAGTGAAGCACATGTCTATACTAGGTTTTGCTGATTGTATTACAAAACCAATTGATCAAAAAAGACTGGAGCATAAATTAATTCATTTTTTCAATAACAACAAAGCGGGGAAGGAAAAATTTAACATGATTCATGAAAATGCAATAAAAAACATCAAGGTGATATCTGGGGGTGATAAAGTTCAGGAGTCAAAGTTGATGTCTTCTTTTCTTGAAGAAGTTAATTTTGCACTGGTCTCATGGAAAGAGTCGGTTCAGAATCATGACTGGGAATTTGCAAAGAAAATTCTTCATCGACAGAAAGTGATGATAAATTCAATCGGTATTGATTCATATGATTTGCTTATTGAGGAATTGGAAAATGATACATTGCCAAAATCTGAATCCGAATACAAATTAATGTACAATCAATTAATCAGACTGTTTCAGGGTTTTAAAGACCGATTTTCTGTAAAAGCTGATTAAGCCAATCACCAATTCAAGATAAGGCTGTTGTTTTTCCTCTCGGTATCAGCTGTTCTTTTTTTTGGGTCTATTTCTATTCTTTTAAGTTCAGATAATTTTTTATCAATTTGAAGTACATATGTCGGATGAGTCCATTTCCAGGGTTCGCCTTGGGTTCTTTTTAAATCCGATGTTTCGTTTTTCTTTTCTCCAAACATTAAGTATTGAGGAATATAGCCTAATTCCTTCTCACCATTTTTAAATTCAAACTCAATATCTAATGGCAATGGCATTGTTCCATAATTTTTGAATCTGATATTTGTTTTTCCATTCGCTTCCCAAAGGCTATCTATTCCATAGTCAATGGTCTTATTTGTATTCACAAAGAAGTCCTTGTACCAATCAAGTTGTATTCCACTTTTTTGCTCTGCAACACGTATAAAGTCATTTACATTGGGGTGTTTATATTTCCAAGTATTATAATAGGAAAGTAGTATGCTATCACGCATTGCTGCACCAACAATATAACCAAGTTGTTCCATGAATACTTCACCTTTTGAATACGCATTGATACTATACCCTGTATTGGTATTGTATTGATCCGAATGTGTTGTTAATGGTTCATTGAATTCGCTTTTAGACAGCATGATATAAGAATCAAATGCTCCCTGGTGTGGAAATGCATCTGAAAATCCATTCATCATATTATTTACCCTTGCTTCAGCATAGCTTGTGAAACCTTCATCCATCCATGCATAGTGTGATTCGTCGGTTCCTAGCATCATTTGATACCATGAATGCATCCATTCATGAATAACAACGCCATTACCTGCTCCTTTAAGCAGGGTTGCCATAGGGTATTCCATGCCTCCATCACCGCCTTGAATAAATGAGTATTGCTTATATGGGTATTCGCCAAACGTTTTGTCTATGTAGGGTAATGCCTTTGATGCAAAACTCAAAACTGAATCCCACTCAGTTTTATATTCTTTAATAAATACATTGACATCTTTATTTGTTTTTGCCCTTGCAGGAAGTTCATTGAATTCCTTTGACAAAGCATTCGTATCAATTTTGTAGAATGAGTGAAGGATCATTCCTTTTCTTACAAGCTTAGAGTTATGAATGAATTGTTGATCAGCGGCCCATACAAAGTCGTGTACATTAGGCGCCTTGAACTTCCACGTAAGGCTATTTCCCTTTGGTTCTTTATATGGAAGGCTCGCGTATTTTTCATATCCATGTCCTATTTCATGTGGATTTTGTAAATAGCCGGTTCCGCCAATCACAAATTTTTTATCTAACGTGATATTTACCTCATAGTCGCCCCAAACGCCATAGAATTCCCTTGCTACATATGGAGTTGGATGCCAACCCTGATAATCATATTCGCACAGCTTAGGGTACCACTGCGCCATGCTAAATCGAACCCCTTCTGCATTGTCTCTGCCACTTCTTCTTACTTGAATTGGAACTTGGGCTTCAAAATCAAGTTCTATGAGGGCTTTTGACTTAGGAAGGATGGGCGTATTCAATTCAACTTTTAAAATGGTTTCATAAAGGGTAGTTTTTTGGAGGATGCCATTCACCTTCAGGTTTGATACTTGTTGATATCCAATTTCACCTGGTTGTAGTTTTGAAATCCTGTCTTTTACCCTGCCATCCCAATCACTTCTGCCTCGAACAGATTTCTTTCCAATTTCGATGCTACGGGCATCCATCATGCTACCGGGCTGAAATGCATTCCAGTAAAGGTGATAATATATTACTTTCAGGGTATCAGGTGAATTATTCCAATAATCAAGTCTTTGTTTACCCGTAATCTTGTTTGATTTATCATCAACCACCACATCCATTTTATAATTCACCCTCTGTTGCCACCTATCTACCTGTCCAATGGATTTAACAGCAAAGATTAGCATCATGGCCATTATCAAATATTTTCTTAGTTGAAGAACTGTTCTCATATTGGTTTTTTTACAGTTTTTGCTTTGGAAGAGGTCAATTAATTTTTATAATTTGACAATTTATGAATGTTTTTTGGCAATAATGTCAATGATCTTTATTTTTGCAGCATGTTAGCAAAATTTCACATCCATCATCATGTTTTACCCAATGGGTAATTCCTGATGTTATGTTAATATAATTGGGCTTGCCGTTGGTAAGCCTTTTTTATTTTTAAAGCAATCCAAGTGTTTATGAATAATGAAAAAATGATAAGAATAGCGGTACAAAAATCCGGCCGATTGTATGAAGACTCTGTCTCTTTATTAAAAGAATGTGGCATTGATTTGAGAAATGTAAAGGATAGGCTTAAAACCGTATCTGAGAACTTTCCAATTGAGGTGCTTTTTTTGAGGGATGATGATATTCCGGAATATGTAGAAGATGGAGTTGCAGACATTGGTATTGTAGGACAAAATGTATTGGGAGAAAAAAATAGGAATGTATCGATGGTAGAACAACTTGGGTTTGGAAAATGTAGGCTGTCAATTGCAGTGCCTAAATCCATGAGTTATACTTCGATAAAAGATATTGAGGGAAAACGCATTGCAACAAGTTATCCAAAGTTGGTAAAATCTTATCTTGATCAACATGCTGTTAATGCATCTATTCATGAAATTAGTGGATCTGTTGAAATCGCTCCAGGAATAGGGTTATCTGATGCAGTTGCTGATCTTGTGAGCAGCGGCGGCACATTGTTTGTGAATGGATTGAGAGAGGTTGAAACTATTTTGGAGTCTCAGGCTGTTTTAATTTCCAATCTTAAGTTAGATTCTACCAAGCTTTCCATATTGGAAAAACTACTTTTTAGAATTCGTGCTGTAAAAAAAGCACAAAAAAGCAAGTATGTTTTACTCAATGCTCCAAATGAAAAGCTCGATAGCATCATTAAATTATTGCCCGGCATGAGAAGTCCAACAGTTCTTCCTTTGGCTGAGAGCGGATGGAGCAGTGTTCATTGTGTGTTAAGCGAATCTGAATTTTGGAATAAGATAGAAGAGTTAAAAATGGCTGGCGCAGAAGGTATTTTGATTGTACCAATTGAAAAAATGATACTTTAATTTATATTATGAAAAGGATAAATTATCCGTCAAGGGAAAGTTGGTCGGAACTGATTAAAAGACCATCACTAGAAAACAAACTTCTAATTAAGACTGTTGGTAGAATTCTCCAAGATGTTAAGAAGGGCGGTGATGCTGCTGTTAGGAGGTATACAAAGAAGTTTGATGGGGTAGCACTAAGGTCTAGAACATTTAAAAAGAAGGATTTCATATTTGCTGAAAAAATGTTGTCTTACGATTTGATCAATGCGATAAAACAGGCATCTGAAAATATCGGTAAATTTCACGAAGTTCAGAAAGAAACAATAAATGTTGTTGAAACAACAAAGGGTGTTCTTTGTTGGCGTAAATCCATTCCGATTGAAAGGGTTGGCATCTATATTCCTGGTGGTTCAGCACCTTTA
>CAMBGO010000057.1 GCA_945866165.1 Chitinophaga pinensis
AATGTATTTTTGGCATGTACAGTAGCACGAACAGTACGGTAAGAATCTGTTTCTTTTAATACCTGGGTATCCCAATCGGCGATATTGTAAGGATAAAGCATGAGATGCGAATGGCCTTCGATCATGCCGGGCATCACTGTTGAGTTGGAGTAATTAATATTGATGGCCTCTTGGGGCACTTTAATACTTTGCCTTGGACCAACAGCAATTATTTTATTATCCTGCACCAACAATGCCCAATCAGAATGCATTGTTTCTCCATCGAACAGACGATCGGCGGTGATGAAATAAGTTGACTGAGCATTAATTTGAAAATAGCTCAGTTGTAAAACAAAAAATAAAATTATTTTTCTCATAAGTTGACAATTAATATCTGAAATATAGTGATTTACTTGATCAAATATCAAGTCTGCTTGTATCAAAGGAAGTCTTGAAAATATTGTTAGAATAAAAATTCAGTTTCCTTTTCAGCTTAGCAATGTATAATCTTATATTAACTTTTTTCCATATGAAATATGAATATGGACCTTTTGTAAGGTATTTAAAAAACAAATTTTTATCGTTACATAAACAATTGTATTCAAGAGGTTTTATTCCAACATAATGCCTGAATATAGTTATACTTTTTTCGGCGAGATGATGTTCATTCCAAAAAACTGGTATTTTTTTCCACTTCTGATACAAAACGATATTGAATGCATATTGATCACAAAAAGTAACTGAGCGTTGGTTTTTAGATGTTGTCAAAAGAATATCTCTCGTCAAATGTTGGGATTTCCAGAGATTCACGTCAATAAGTAAAAGCCCTGTATTAAAGTATGGTTCATCCCCCTGAAAATTGAAATCTTTATAATTTATAATCCCCTCTGAAAAAAATTTTAAAAAAATATCCTGCACTGCACCAATAATATTCATTCCCAAATCAATATCGTAAATCTCTTTAGGATTTTTTAAGCAAATTATATCCGCATCCAAATAGAGTATCTTTTTAGCATCTTTCGCAGCAAAATGAGGTGCGAGTAGCTTTGGATAATACTCAATATCTGCAGGCAATTCAAAATCTTCGGGTAAAAGTGATTTATAATGCTCATCTTTTACTTTAATGAATGTTAAACTTCTCTTTTTGCGAATTGCCCATCGCTCAAATTTCTTTTTTGTTGATTCCCTTATGCCGGTATCCAAAACAACAATCTCAAAATCATCACCCGTATGCTCGAATATGGAGGCGATGCATACTGCGGCCAAAACCCGATATTTTTCATTAAATGAAGTGAAGATTTGATTCATGTTTTATTGAAATAAGTGATTCGCTATATTGTAGCTATCAACCAATCCATCGTATGAGGCCTTTTTTCATCAACGATCTGGGCCTTTTGCAAATTTGAAAAGTGAATATAATTTTCCGATAGTTCAAAAGCTTTTCTATTTGTATCAAGGGAACTTATAAATTGGACTTGATGACCATTCGATAGTGCATCATATATATCTTTTTTTATATTTTTATTTTCAAATGGATGAAGCTCAACTATCAAATCACACTTACTAAAAACATGGCTGCGTTCGTCAGTAAAAAGCTCTTCCTCATATCCTTCACAATCTGAAATAATTAAACACCGCTTACCGTTTACCAACGTTGACAAAACTTCAATTGTACATTCTCCATTTATAATTACTTGGTCTTGAACTTGATTCAACAATGCCATCTCGTGGCATAACTGTTGGGCAGTGATATCTGTATCAAATGCATAAATAGGGGTATCGGGAAACAACATTGCCATACCCACTGCATAATAACCTTCGGCACAACCAATATCCACAATAAGTTCATATCGATTCGCCTGTAGTTTATCAAAAACAATATTCAATTCATTTTCATAGGTACCCGATAATTTTGGCAATATTGAGCTAAATACAGCATTAAACGAAGGATATTTCATTCCTTTGAATAGTCCATCCTTAACAACAAGATCATTAAAAAAATAATATAACTTATTTTCCAATCCTGTAGTTGGATCAGTAAATTGATAATTATACCTATGATTCAAATAAAGAGATGCTTTATTATACACAGCAAGAAATCTTTTTCCAGCGGATGTTGTAATGAGTTTATCGACTATAAAATTGACGCTTTTGTGCATAATTGCTATTTAATAACTGATTTCAATATCCCAACATCACTTCCCGTTAATTCCCAAGCACCCAATGCAGATGGCACAGAACCAATCTGATTCATCTTATCAAGAAAATTCTTTATGGAAAATTGTTGGCCAGTCAACTCCATTTTTTTTGCATATTCTGCCATGGCTTCATCAATGAGAAATTTACCAGTGATATAGCTTGTGCCATATCCCGGCTGCCGCATATAAAGATGCTGTTCAAATTTCAACAAGTCTTTTTCTGTTTTCATCCAGCCCCTGGGTGTGTATTCTGAATGAATTGTACCAGCTTCTTCCATCGTCATTTCATTTGCGTGTGCATATAGGGAACCCAATCCTCTTGCAGCACGTTGCGCAATCAAAATATAAACAATCTCTCTTACCCGGGAATCATCATCGTATAGGCCAGCATTCATGAAAATTTCTTCTACGGCGGTTGCCATGCCTTCATTGCGTGAATCAAAAATATTATACAACAATGGCGCGCGACGAATTTCAGAAGTATGGGGCTCGAGATCCATTTGTGCCAATTCAAACCAATGGTAAAAATGAGAGAACAATGGACGCGGATCATAATGCATCGTGATCAAAAAGAAATTACGTTTCTCTTTTGGAACAAATCTTCCCACATGCTCCCTTAAGGCTGGTTCATAATAATTCTTCATAGTCAGCATCTGCTGCTGATCGAGGAAGGCAATGAAGCTTCTAACAGATCGTTCATTCAATGAATCATGTTCCATGATAGTATTGGCCTCAGAAAGCAGTGGCAAATTTCTATTACGGTGTTCCTCAAGTTTGAGTGAAGACCAAGCGCGTGAAAGTTCTCTTTTTAGCAATACCACTTGATCATCCCAAGTCAATGGAACGAGGTGGACATTTTTTGCATACCAATTGTAATTTTCCTTACCGATACCAGAAGGACCTGTCTTCTTAGAAGATCCTGCTTCAAGCCATTTTACTAGCTTCTCTGTTGATGTAATTGATTTATTAATTTCAGTTGAAAGATCTTGGTGTTCTCTCACGCCAGTCTTATCAAGCAATTCATTTAAATCATCAATTTGTGATTTAATATCCCTGATTCCAGCAATCCATAGCTCCTTTGCGTTTCCTGTCAGGTTCAATTTAGCTTGTTCATTTAGCGGTTCAATGACTTTCAGCTGTTCAATTAATTTATTTTTATCTGAAAGAGAAAGGGGGAAATTATATTTCCATGTATCAATCACATAATGATGTGTAGGACCTTCATGTGCCGGGACATCACTACGTTCAGTCCAAATTGTTTTATAAAAAGCCGGATCCCTTGTCCAAGGTTTTAGAATTCTGTGATTAAAGTCATACCCATTCATTTCAGCCCAAACGACCATCCAATCAACTTTGTGTTCAACACTCCATGATACAGTATCGATTGAATTCAATCTTGATTGCAATGTCTTAAAAGCGGGCCATCTTTTATTGAAGGCCTCAACAGTATAATCTGGAGCGCCATTTCTCAAAGGAGGTTTTTCAAAAGTCCGCCATTCCTTGAATAGGGAAACAAGAGCAGAATAATCACTGGATTTGGTGAGTTGTGAAAATGCAAGGTTACACACTATTAAATAAATTAGTAACAAAGAGATTCTTATAATTGTGAAAGTTTGCTTCATAATGATGTTGTTGAAGATGCATGAAGTTCGGGAATTTCGAGTAAATCATTGCGCTCAATCAATAAACAGTTAAACATTAATGTTATTGTTGAGCACTGAACATTTATCTTAATTTTACAGATTAATATCAATATGAAATGATCCATTAAAAATCATTTCAAAAAAATCAACAGATTAATGGAAATAGGAATAGACAGCTTTGCAGCCATGTTCAGTGGCAACAATCCCTCTGCAATTAAAGATGCAGACGCCATGGCTCAATTGCTTACCAGGATTAAGCTGGCAGACGAAGTAGGCTTGGACTTCTTTGGAATTGGTGAACATCATAGAAAAGGGTTTCTGGATTCTGCACCCGCTATTATCCTTGCTGCAGCGGCAACAGCCACAAAAAATATTCGCTTGGGAAGTGCTGTTACGGTTTTAAGCGCGGCGGATCCTGTTCGCGTATTTCAACAATTTTCAACACTCGATCTCATTTCGGGCGGAAGAGCTGAAATGGTTGTTGGACGTGGTTCATTCATTGATGCATTTCCATTGTTTGGATATAGTCTTGAAGATTATGATGAATTGTTCATCGAAAAACTCGATCTTCTTTTGAAGATCAGAGATCATGAATACGTAAACTGGTCTGGTAATTTTCGACCAGCGATAAAGAATTTACCGGTTTATCCAAGACCCATTCAAGACCCCTTTCCCATTTGGTTGGGAGTTGGCGGAACACCGGCATCATTTGTTCGTGCAGGAACCTTGGGATTACCTCTCATGGTGGCAATCATTGGAGGAGAGACACATCGGTTCAGACCATTAATTGATCTTTATCGAGAAGCAGGAAAAAGGGCTGGACATTCACCTGAAAATTTAAAAGTAGGACTCCATTCTATCGGATATGTTTCGGATACAACTGAAAAAGCCCACGAAGAATTTTTTCCAGGCTATGCTGCGGCCATGACTAAAATAGGAAAAGAACGTGGCTGGCCTCCCACGACAAGAAGTCACTTTGATGCACAGGCTGGTCCAACCGGAGCCTTGCTGGTAGGAAGTCCTGAGGAGGTTGCGGAAAAAATTATTAGGCATTCAAAAGCATTGGGTGGAATTTCAAGACTCACTTTTCAGCTTGATGCAGCTGAACTACATCATGAAAAACTGATGAGTTCAATAGAATTGATTGGAAGCAAATTGAAAAGTTTTATAAATCAACACTCTTAATGTTATGGTTAAAAAAATCAACCTGATTAAGAAAATATTCTTAGAAAACGATAATCCTGAGAGCATAAAAACCAAAGTCGTTAAAGTTATTTGCGGATTCATTGTCCTCATGTTACCTGCTGAAAAATGGTACCGGGCGTCTTTCAATATTTACTTATTGATGCGGCACCTTAAGTATTTTAACCAAAGCAGTCCTCTTTTTCAGGTCAAAAGGGTAAATGTATTAAATCAAATACTCAGTTTGCTCACGAGAACTGGCATCCCTTTTCATATAGCTTATGAATTTAATTCAAACAATATTAAAAATGAAAATGGATTCTTGATTTGTACTACCCATCTTCCCTTGATGAAAGTGGGAATTAGAGCATTGATTGAAAATAACTATCGTATTGATGCATTGATAGCACAAAATCCAACAAAAGATATGAAGATTGCCATATGGGGTATGAAAGAAAAAATAGCAGCTTTAAAGGTTGATTCAAATGTTCTACTAAAGACCAAATCATTTCTTTTAAAGAATGATTCCATTTTAGTGATGATAGATATTCCCAATACAAATATTTACTCCCCAAACAGCATGAAAATATGTGGCTTGACAGGATCTATGGCTATTTTCATTTTTGCCAAACTAAATAAGAATGGAATCATACAAATATGGCTGGAATCACCCCCATTTCCATTCTGTAAAACAGACAGTGAAATACAAGAAAACATTAAGGAGTTAAAATACAAAACAAATCAAATTCTTGAAGAGTATTCAAATAGGAGTTATTAATGGCTTAACAAATAACGTCTAAACTTATCCATTAAACGTTAATCTTAAATAAGCTTTGTTCAACCCATAAGTGCAACACTACCTTTCAATCGTGAAAATACTTCATCTGGAGATAAGTATTAAAATTTCCTTACTGGTCTTGCACGCATAACTTGAACTTAGGGGATTCATAACACATAATTTAATATTTAAATTTGATAAATAAACTTTGCGACCTTTGTGGTTAAGTTTTTATAATTCACAATAAAATAAACCTTTAGCAACAATGATTTCTATTACCGCCATGGCTTCTCTATCTGCTTTAGGAAACAATCAAGATACGATTTGGAAAAACTACCAATCCAATCAACATTGTTTTGTAGCAACTGCTTTTGGTAATCAAAATGTTCTTGTTGCGCCATTGGATGTAGATTCAAAAAAGGAAATTGAAATATTAAGAAATTCAGATCAAAAATACAAATCGTTAGATAATTCTGTTTTATTTGCAATTGCAGCTTCTCGAAAAGCAATAATTGATGCGGGTTGGAAAACTAGTGATTCTTTTGGAATTAATATCGGTTCTTCTCGTGGTGCAACCGAATTATTTGAAAAGCATCATCTTGATTTTATAAAATCAGGAAAAGTATCAACATTAGCTTCTCCTACCTCAACACTAGGAAACATTTCCTCTTGGGTTTCTCACGATTTGCAAAGTCAAGGTCCTGAAATTTCACATTCGATTACTTG
Organism: Chitinophaga pinensis; assembly: GCA_945866165.1. GTDB lineage: Bacteria > Bacteroidota > Bacteroidia > Chitinophagales > Chitinophagaceae > Pollutibacter. The sequence goes on from CAMBGO010000057.1 coordinate 6,507, forward strand.
TTCAACTGCATTGCACGCTTTGCTAAATGGCGTTGCTTGGCTTAAAGCAGGAATGGCAGATAAATTTTTAGTTGGAGGAAGTGAAGCTCCTTTGACTGATTTTACGATTGCTCAAATGAAGGCGTTGCAAATTTATTATAATTCAAATGAAAGTTCTGAATATCCAAATAGGGCTTTAGATTTGAATAAGAAAAAGAATACATTAATTCTTGGTGAGGGTGCTGCAGTTTGTTGTTTAGAAATTGGTGAAAAGAAAAATGCGCTGGCTTTTATTGAAGGAATTGGGTATGCTACGGAAATTTTGGAACACAATGTTTCTGTTTCGGCAGAAGCGATTTGTTTTCAAAAATCGATGAAAATGGCGTTAGGAACTAAATATTTATCAGAAGTTGATGCAATTGTAATGCACGCTCCAGGAACTATAAAAGGGGATTTGACAGAATATAAAGCAATCCAAAAAGTATTTGGGGATAACCTACCTATGTTGACTACCAAATAAATGGAAAATTGGTCACACTTTTGGAGCTTCAGGAATGTTGAGCGTTGAAATGGCGATATTGATGTTACAAAAGCAAGTTTTTATCAGATCGCCATTTGCAGAAGCGGAGTATCAAAATAAACCTTTGAAAAAGATAATGGTAAATGCGGTTGGCTTTGGCGGAAATGCGGTGAGTGTTTTGTTGAGTTTGTAGATTTTTGTTTATTTGAAAATTGAAGATAGAAAATAGACGATTAGATAATCGGTATAAAAATGGGGCTTTGCTTCGACTACACCTTGGATATATTGCGCCCCGAACGAAATTAATCCCTGTTGCACTTATTAGTTGAACTTAGGTAACTTTGCTTATGTGAATTCCATAAACATTCATTTCAAATAACCTCAACGAAACTATGAGAAATATTACATTCATATTGCTTTTTAGCCTGTTTTCACTGAGCTGCACAAAGCGAGAAGAACTGCTTAGTGAGAAGGAGGTATTTGCAGTCATCAACAGATTTGATGAAGGGTGGAGAAATAAAAATGCCGAATTGGTTGACTCCGTATTATCAGAAAAATACCTCTACTTTACCCAATCCGGACATATATTTACACGGTCCAATATTGTTTCTACTGCTGGTTCAGATATTTATGAACTACAAACAATGGAAAGAGAAAATCTAACTATGCAAATCGAAGGGGACTCTGCGGTGGTTAATACCATTTGGAAAGGTAAAGGATACTACCATGGCGAACAATTTAACGATAAGCAACGTTGTAGCATCACCATTGTTAAACATGATGGCCAAGTTAAGATTCTTGCAGAACATTGCACCCCAATCAAATAATTAATTTTTTTATGACCACCATCATAAAAAATTAAATTTACCGCTAGGTAAGAAATAAACGATTTGAGGTAATTTTATCAATTAAAATACCTCAAAGTGAAAAACATAATTCTCTCTATCATATTATGTTCAGCTCATTTGATCACAAAAGCGAATAATACAAATTACTTTATATCAATTCAGCAAGACAGTATTTGTGTTTGCAAAAAAGATACAACACTAAAATGCTGCAAAAAAAATACTTCAACATATTATGGAAATCCGAATACCTTGTCGCCAAAGGAGAAAATGAAATATGAGGTAATGCAAAAAGGTGATTGTTGCACACATAATAAAAAAGAGAAGAAGGATAAAAACCCTTGTTCAAACTGTAAAAAAGAAGCAGTAAAAAATTAATAATCGCCCGAGGGTTTATTTACACATACTTTATGACTCCCCTTCCCGATAATCTCGCTTCGCTCAATATCGGGAAGGGGAATCTTAAGATATTAACTATAAGCAGAATAAACTGATTACATAAAAATAAAGGTCCTCATTACAGAGGACCTTTATTTTTATAACCCTTTCTTCTTGAAATTAATTTTTCAAAACCGGTAGCTGTATTTGTGAAGATTCATTATATATTCTGATTGTGGCTTTCTGGAAATCACTATTTTTTGCTTCATAAATATTCATGAACTTTTGTGGATTCCTATCAACCAAAGGAAACCAGCTACTCTGAACTTGTATCATCATTCGATGTCCCTTTTTAAAACAATGTGCAACATCGGGTAAGGTAAATTTAACTTTAGTCGGTTTGCCCGGAACAAATGGCTCTGGCTTTTCAAAACTATTCCTGAACTTACCCCTCATCACTTCACCACGAACCAGCATCTGGTAACCATTCATAACATATTCAGTTGGTGATTTATTTTCAAAATCATCTGGGAATACATCAATAAGCTTCACAACAAAATCAGCATCAGTACCTGTAGTAGAAACCATTAAATCAGCAACAATAGGACCGCCTAATGTTAGGTCGCTTTCCAATACCTCCGTTTGATAAACCATCACATCGGTTCTGTTTGCAGCAAACCGCTGGTCATCTGTCATGTACTCTTGTGTCCTCTCCGGCAATACATCTGCAATATATGGCACGGGTTTAGCAGGATCACTTAGGTACTCATCATATGAAGTGGATGTTTGCATTGCGGTTTTATGCAATAACCCATTTTTTCCAAGCGCATACGACTGCATCTGCATATTCGATGAAGGCCAGGTAGAAAATGTTCTCCATTCATTTGCACCACTAAAAAATATATTAGCTTCTTTAATTTGATCAATATTTCCTTTTCCCTTTAAATAATAATTAAAAAAAGGAACTTCAATATTCTTGCCATACCAATCACTTGTATTGCTTCCCCATTCAACATTTCCTAAATGAGTTCCATCATTGGCACCCCATTGTCCATGATACCATGGTCCCATTACAAGTTTGTTATTATTCTTTGCCTTTGACTCTATAGCTGCATAAAGGTTCCAAGCACCATAACAATCTTCAGCGTCATATAATCCTCCTACAATTAATGATGCTATGCCGGGATTGATCTTATCAACATGCGTCCTTGCGTTTCTTGCTTTCCAAAAAGCATCATAATTGGGATGCGCCATAAGATCTTTCCAAAATTGAATACTATCTCCCATTAATTTGGTGAAATTTGTTAAGGCGCCTGTTCTAAGAAAAAAATCATAGCTGTCTTTTGTAGGAAAAGGAAAGCCTAATGACCCTACCGTTGTAGGCTTTGGCCTTGGCTTACCAAACCCAGTATAAAAACTGAATCCATCCATCAACATAAACGCACCATTATGATGAAAGTCGTCGCCCAAGAACCACTCACTTACAGGTGCTTGTGGACTAACCGCTTTCAATGCGGGATGATTGCTATGAGCGGCCATGTTTGCATAAAAACCTGGATAGGATGTTCCAAAAACACCCACTTTACCATTGTTATTTGAAATGTTTTTTACTAACCAATCGATGGCATCATATGCATCCGTGGCTTCATCAATTTCATTTCCTGTTTTATTTGGATTAAAAGGACGCACATCTTCAAAAACACCTTCACTCATCCAACGTCCACGAACATCCTGTGTTACGTAAATATAATTTTCTTTTAGAAATGCTTTTCTTGGAGATTTCCAATAGGAAGCAAATTTATCTTCCCCATATGGTGCGCATGAATAAGGAGTTCTAATAATCAAGATGGGATGTTTCTCATTATTATCCTTCGGCATATAAACCGAAGTGAATAGCTTCACTCCATCGCGCATGGGTACCAAGAATTCCTTTTTGATATAATTATTTACAATCCAGGCGGAGTCGCTCTGTTGGGCGCTTGCCGTTATAGATGAAATAAGAAGTAACAGGATAAATACTTTTTTCATATAATATATTATTTGCATGATCTAATATACCCAAATTCATGGATATCTGCCAGCAATATAAATATGGAATATCTTTATTTGATGTCTTTGTAATCAATATCCATAAAGTCTTAAATTAAATAATATCAATTAGTGTAAATTGCAATCATCTCAAGCAATGAACTACTTCATTTACAACCCAATTTCTGGCAACTATCCGCATAATAAAAGAACTGCATTGCTCAAACTCATCAGATTGAATCCAGAAAATACGATTTTGGAAACCGAAAATAAAAATGATGAAAAAGAGCTAACTGAAATAGCTATTAAACTTGGTGCAAAAAAAATCATTGCCGTCGGTGGCGATGGCACCATCAACAAAGTAGCTTCTGTCATCAGTGGAACAGATGTAGTTCTTGGAATCATCCCAATGGGTTCCGGAAATGGACTCGCAAGACACTTAGGAATTCCAATAAACCCGGCTGAAGCCTTAAAAAAGGCAATGACTGAAAATTCAATTAAAATCGATGCTTGTTCAATTAACAACAAACTATTTTTTTGCACTGCAGGAATTGGATTTGATGCGACAGTTGCAGAAGTCTTTGATAAAAGGGGAATTAGGGGATTATTAAATTATATGAAAGCCGTAATCATTTCACTATTCAAGTATAAAACAATAGAAATAGAAATCGAAAATGGTAAAAAAGAAGAACTATTTCTATTAACGATTGCAAACGCAAATCAATATGGAAACAATGCGTTTATTTCCCCCCATTCAAATATTCAAGATGGCGAATTTGAAATCATCAAAATAAAAAAGAATAACTTATTCAACCTGCTATGTATTAGCATACGCCTATTTCTTAAAAATGTTCATAAATCAAAAGCAGTTGAAATAATTCCTGCCAAATCATTTAACATCAATTATAAGTCTGGCCAACCAATCCACTTAGATGGTGAAAGCATAAAAACAGAAAACGCAGTTTTACAAATCGAAATTCTGCCTGGCATCTTAAATGTTGCTGTATAATTCGAATAAAGCCACTTGTTAAAATTATTATTACAAGTCAAATCGATAAACACCAAGTATGAAGT
>CAMBGO010000058.1 GCA_945866165.1 Chitinophaga pinensis
ACATTGCTGGCAGGCTTTACCACGGCAAGGGATTTGGGTACGGAAGGTGCGGGTTATTCAGATGTTTCATTGAAGAGAGCCATCAATGAAGGTATTATTATTGGTCCACGTTTAATGGTTGCCGGAAGGGCAATCGTTTCTACTGGTTCTTATGGTCCAAAAGGGTATGATACCGACCAACAGATTATGTTGGGTGCAGAACCCGCTGATGGCAATGATTTAATTAGGGTTGTGAGAGACCAGATTGGTAAGGGCGCTGATTTTATCAAAATATATGCTGATTATCGTTGGGGCATCAATGGCGAAGACAAGCCCTCTTTCACCCTCGATGAATTAAAACTGATCAATGAGGTTACCAGCAGCAGCGGTAGGGTTATGGTATGTCACGCTAAATCAAAAGAAGCCATTAGGCGGGCTGTATTGGCTGGTGCTGAAACAATAGAACATGGCGATTTTATTGATATTGAAATGGGTAAGCTAATGAAAGAACACAACGTTACCTATTTTCCTACAGTCTCTGCTGTGGATGTCATCTCTCAATACCGTGGTTGGAAAAAAGGAGTTACAGACGCCCCAGCCAATGTGCTCAACAAAAGAAAAAGTTTTAAGGAAGCCATCGCTTCTGGAGTAGCTATTGGAATGGGCGGCGATGTCGGCGTATTCCCCCATGGTGAAAACGCCTCTGAAATGGAGTTAATGGTTGAATATGGCTTACCAGTGATGGATGCCTTGAAAGCGGCTACCAGCATAAATTCAAGGGCTTTTCACATGGATGATAGATTGGGTTTTTTAAAGCAAGGTTTTTTAGCCGATGTGGTGGTGGTATCTGGTGATCCAAGCAAAAATATAGCTGATGTTAAAAAGGTGAAATTTGTAATGAAAGATGGAACTGTTTATAGAAAAGACTAAAAATCTTTACTGCCATAAAAAATATCGATTCTGTGAACTTTGTTTATCAATAGCTGTTATTTATGGACAGAATCTTTAACTATGTCATATTTAAACACAAAGCAATCCCCTGAATCCGGGGTACAGTACCTTGAAAACCTGTATGTTACCTCAATGGGAAATGAGTCAAATTTACTTCAGCAAGATGGAATGACCATTAGCTGGGATCAGTTTATGAATGAACTGGAATTTGAATAGTATTGTTCTACATTATTTTCTAACCACTTATTTGATGATAAGTGGTTTTTTTATGTCTAAAAACAGCTCTAAATTCATTCTATAAAAATACAATGTATGCAAAACAAGGTTTATTATGTTGGTGACTGGGCTATTCTTACAGGACCAGTTTTTGCAGAAACGCCTTTTCACCATAGTCCCAAAGGACTCGAAGTATTCAACTATGGCCTTTGGCTAAAAGAAGCGCTTGAAAAAGACCCGTTGTATCTTGTCAATTCCGTTTCCGCATGGGATTATTATAATCATATTGGTCCTGGTGACTATGAAAAAATTCTTGAGGATTATCAGTTGATTATCTATAGTGATGTTGATGCTAAATTATTTCAACTGTCACCTAAGTTTTTCGATCGTTCAAAGTTCGGCAAAGAGGTGCTTACTTTCCCAGATAGAATTAGATTGACCGTAGAGCATGTCCATGCCGGAGGTAGGTATATGTTTTTGGGTGGATGGTATTCATTCACTGGTGAGCTAGGCAAAGGTGGTTGGGGAAGAACAAGGCTTGCTGAAATTCTTCCAGTCAAATGTCTTGATATGGAGGATTTAGTGGAAAATACCGAAGGGTTTTCAATGGAAATAACAGAAGAAGGCAAACGACTTTGTCCAACGTTGAACTTAACCGGATGCCCGCCTATACTTGGTTACAACAAAACCATACCAAAGAAAGAGTCCATTGTGATTGCCAACTTTAAGGAGACTGGTGACCCTGCAATTGTATTACAAACATTTGGAAAAGGGAAAGTGCTTGTTTATACATCCGATCCAAGTCCGCATTGGGGTTGCAATTTTGTTTATTGGGATGGGTATGCTTCATTTTGGCAAACACTTGCTAATACAGTAATGGCATGAGGTTGTTTTTTTTATCATGCCTCATTTCTCTATGCTCCTTTATAAATGGACAAGATGTAGGATTGATGCCAATGCCTGAAAAAATTGTGCTAACCAGTTCAAGATTCAGGATTAATAACGAATTCAATATTTCAATTCAAGGTAACGCACACGAGCGATTGTATAAAGAAGCAAAGCGATTCAACCAGCGCCTAGCAGAAATGACGGGCATCTTTATGAAGACTTGGAATATTGATTCATCAAGATTCAATGCAAATGCTAGCTTGGCTATTCATTCAAAAAATAAAGGTATCGTTCAACTAGGAATGAATGAATCGTATGCGCTTTCTATTTCAGATAATAAGGTGATGATAGAGGCGGAAACAGATATTGGTGGAATTAGGGCATTGGAAACCTTGCTTCAATTAATTAATTCTGATAAAGACGGATTTTATTTCAGTGGTGCTGAAATTATTGATCAACCTCGTTTTGCTTGGCGTGGATTATTGATATCACAGCCTTATCATTTCATGCCAATGGATGTTATCAAAAGAACATTAGATGCCATGGCATTGGTAAAACTAAATGTATTGCATTTTTATATTAGTGATGATCAGGCTTATTCAATAGAGTCTAAAAAATTTCCGGCATTGCATACCCTTGCATCAAATGGAGAATATTTTACCCAAGAGCAAATTCGTGAAATCATATCATATGCAGATCAGCGTGGAATAAGGGTTGTGCCGGAGTTGGACTTGCCTGGTCATTCAACAGCCATTCTAACTGTGTTTCCGCAATTGGCTTCTATAAAAAGAGATTATGTGCTACAAGACCATTGGGGCGTTTTTGATCCAACGATGGATCCAACAAGAGAAGAAACTTATCTTTTTCTAGATACATTGTTATCAGAGGTTGCATCACTTTTTCCAGATCAATATTTTCATATTGGTGGTGATGAGAATAATGGGAATGATTGGGCAAAAAACGACTCAATTCAGCGGTTTATGAAAAGCAATGGTTTGAATTCAACGGTGGCATTGCAAAATTATTTCAACAAAAGAATACAAGGCATTTTAAAAAAATCAGATAAGCATATTATTGGCTGGGATGAGATTCTCATGAAGGAATTGAAGAATGGCCAAGCAAAAGAATTTTTTGAAAAAGAACAATATCAAGAATTGATTCAAGCAGATGTCCCAAAAGATATTGTAATACAATCTTGGCGTGGAATGGAAGCGCTGTTATCTGCAGCAAAAAATGGGTACAGAAGTATACTATCCAAGGGATATTATATCGATTTGATGCAACCAGCTTGGTATCACTATTCAAATGATCCTATACCCAATAATAATAAAATAATCATCCCTGATAGTGAAGCAAATTTTAACCGGTTTGAATCTACTATTATTGATAAAATAAAAAAGGGTGTTAAGCTGCTAACCCCAGCCGAAGAAAAATCGATTATAGGAGGCGAAGCAACCATGTGGACCGAGCATGTAACTCCTGAAACAATTGATTCGAGGATTTGGCCACGTACAGCAGCTATTGCCGAGCGACTTTGGTCGCCTGCCTCTATTAATAATGTTGAAGATATGTATCGGAGAATGGACATCATTTCAAGTCATTTGGAATGGGTTGGGTCTACGCATCTAAAGAATAAGCAAATGATGCTCAGGCGATTGGCAGGACCAAATGAAGTTTCTTCTTTGGAAATGGTGGTTGACCTTGTTGAACCAGTTAAGGGTTATCAGCGGAACAAGGCAGATAATTTCACCAAATATGCTCCGTATACATTGTTAGTGGATATTGCTGTAGCCGACTCAAAAAAATTAAGAGATTTCAGAAGACTTGTGGAAGGGTATATAAAAATTGGAAACAGTAGCAAATATCAAGCGCTGGAGTCCGTTTTTAAAGAATGGCAAAATAATCACCAGCAGATTAAGCAGGTTACTCAAAATTCACCTTTACTCGCGCCAATTATATTTCATTCAACTTCTCTAAATCTACTTGCTGAACTTGGCTTAAAATACTTGTCAAAAAGATCAAATGGGGAAAATATGAAAGATAATTTATTGAATGAGTTCAATACAATTAAATTAAGCAGGTCCGTTGAAAATGGACATTGTGAATTGATGGTTTTTGAGTCAATTGAAAAATTACTTCAGTACTAATTACCATTGGTTAAATCAATGACGATTTAAAAACGTAATTTCAGTGCAATTAAATTAATTAGATCTTTAAACTATTTCATGTATGCGACAAATATTTTTTTTATTATTCAGCTTAATTGTGGTGGGTGTTAGTGCTCAAAAAGCCTCAATGGCTAAAGCTAAAATCAACCATACTGCTATATATGTTGTTGATCTCGAAAAATCAGGTCAGTTTTATCAAGATATCATTGGACTAGATACCATTCCGGAGCCATTTCATGATGGAAAGCATATCTGGATGCAAACTTCAGAAACAAGTACGTTACATATTATCAAGGGTGCTGATAAGCCTAAGGAATATTATAAGAATCAGCATACTTGTTTTTCGGTTTCAGATTTTAACGGGTTTGTTGAAAAGTTAGCTAAAGCGAATATTCAATATGAAAATGTTTCAGGTAAAGTAAATGCTGTAACAACAAGAATAGATGGGATTCATCAGATTTGGCTGAGGGATCCTGATGGTTATTGGCTAGAAATTAATGATATGTTTTAATATCTTCAATTATATTTATTTTATTTTTGCATCATGAGACTCAGTACAAATATTTTATTGTTTTTATTCTTTTTGATAACTATTTCCTCGTGTACAAAATCTAAATCGGTTGATGAATTTTCAACCAATCAATCTTTGTGGAAGAGCAAAAATATTTTAAATTATAGTTATACAATGAGGCTTGTTTGTTTTTGCATTCCTTCCTATATAGGTCCAAACACGGTGAGGGTTGTAAATGGTAAAATTGTTTCTGTTAATGGTAAGCCTTATGATGAATCTGTTACAGGAAAATTATTTCCAATTACGGAATATTTTGATTTCCTCACTAAAAAGCTTGCTCAAAAACCTTTTAGGTCCAATATTTCCTATAATCCAAAATATGGCTATCCGGAAATTGTTTACTTTGATTTCAGTGAGGGAGTAGCTGACGATGAAATCAGGTATGCGATAACAAGCTTTATAGTTAATTAGGTCATATTTAATCTAATCCCTTTTTTATTAAGCTAGTATCGTCTTTTTGGCTGAATACTTTACTGTATCTCTAAAGCCAACTTAAGGAAGTCATCAAAAAATATTAAATTTCCTGATGAAATTTGAGAGATTTCAAAATTTCAACTTACATTGGTATATGCAAAAAAATCGCCGTTCATTCATCCGTAATATTGGCGCCTCCCTGACCTCGGTGGCCGTAGGTTCATCTTTCATAGAAAAAAATCATGAACAATTTTCATTGCTAAAATCAGATATTAAGGTTGCTTCTAATGATAAAATTAATATTGGACTTATTGGTGCAGGAATCATCGGTCATTTTGATGCAGATACTGCTTTGAAAGTTCCCGGCGTAAAGCTGGTAGCTGCATGTGATCTGTATACAGGCCGTTTGGATGCAGCAAAAGAGAAATGGGGAAAGGAAATTTTTGTGACCCGTGACTATAGGGAAATTTTGCAGCGAAAAGATATTGATGCAGTGCTTATTTGCACCCCAGACCACTGGCATCAGAAAATTGCGATTGATGCAATGCGTGCAGGTAAACATGTGTATTGCGAAAAACCCATGGTACAAAAAATTGAACATGGATATGGTATCATCAATGCACAAAAAGAAACGGGAAAAGTTTTTCAAGTAGGAAGTCAGCGCGCCAGCTCAGTTGCAATACTTGAAGCAAAGAGGCAGCTTAACTCCGGCGTAATTGGCGATCTAACTTTCATACAAGCTTTTTGTGATCGATCTGATGGCAGAGGCGCATGGCAGTACTCTATTCCACGTGACGCATCACCTGAAACAATCGACTTCAATCGTTTTCTTGGTGATGCTCCTAAAGTGCCTTTTGATCCCATTCGATTCTTCCGCTGGAGAAATTACAGTGATTATGGCACAGGCGCTGCTGGCGATCTTATCGTTCATCTTCTCACCGGGATTCATGTTATCACTGATTCACTCGGTCCAAATAGTATCTATAGTTTGGGCGATATCAAATATTGGAAAGATGGTCGCGACGCATACGATCTAGTAAATGCTTTAATGAATTATACGAAATCCGATAAACACAATGCGTTTCAAGTCTCAACCCGTGTGAACCTAAGTGATGGTGAAGGCAAAGGTGGATTCGGCATCAAGCTTATCGGAACAGAAGGTGTTATTGATATCGGATGGAACGAATTCAAAGTAAAAACACTTAAGCGCAAAGCTGCCCCTGGTTATGGGGGATATGATTCGTATGAAAGCTTCTCTGAAAAGCAAAAAAAAGAGTTCCAAAAATGGTATGAGTCTGAATATGGAAAAGACCAAGGTGGATATGACTTGGCTGATGGCATAGACTTTAAACCAGCGCAAGACTATGATGATAGATTAGATCATCTTATTGTATTTTTTAATGGCATAAGAACAAACAGCAAGATTGTAGAAGATGCTTCTTTTGGATTAAGGGCGGCAGCTCCATCAATAGCGTGTAACCTAAGCGCTAAGCTTGGCAAGCCAATCAACTGGGATCCTGTTAACATGCAACTGTTGGGTTCATAATATTTTACGCTCTTAGAATCAGTTAATAAAAGGAATAGTTAGATATCATACTAGGATAAATTATCAGTTTTGAAAATCCCCAAGGTTTTCCCCATCACCGTCTCCCGCAGGGACGGTGATGTACATTACAATGAGCGTTTTCCCAAATTATCGTCTTTCGCAGAGGAAGGTGATTGACATTACATTGATTGAAGCTAGCTCGTCCGATCGGGGTGTTTTTTTATGACTAGCCACTTCAAATTAACGCCCCCTTTTTCATCAAATTCCAAAAGAATAGCTGAAATTTATAGACAATTTTTTTTATGGATCTATTCTCATTAAAAGACCGTGTTATTGTTGTTACAGGCGCAACGGGTGTATTGGGCACTTCGTTTGTAAATGCAATTGTTGAAGCCGGCGGAACAGTTGTAATTACAAGCACTACAGAGTCTGCTTGTGTGAAACGTGCAGAAGAAATCAATGCAGCTGGTGGCAAGGCCCTCGGCATGGCAATGAATGTATTGGATGAAGCCAGTATCCATGAAGCAAAAGATAAAATCCTCAACGAATTTGGAAAAATTGATGGGCTCGTGAATGCAGCCGGGGGGAATGTTCCTGAAGGTGTTTTGCAAGATGAAGATGATGTATTTGCCATGAATATTGAAGGCATGAAAAAAGCGTTGGTGCTTAATTTATGGGGAACGATTATTCCTTCGCAGGTATTCGGTGCCGAGATGGCTAAAAACGGCAGGGGTAGCATCGTGAATATTTCGTCTATCAGTCCTAAAAGTGCCCTTACGAAAGTATTGGGTTATAGCATGGGCAAGGCAGCAATCGATATCTATACACAATGGTTTGCAGTAGAAGTTGCCAAACGCCATGGTGATAAGATCAGGGTGAACGCCATCACACCAGGATTCTTTCTTACAAATCAAAATAAAAACCTGCTCACCAATCCGGATGGATCACTCAAGCCAAGGGCTGAAGCAGCAATACGACAAACACCATTCAAAAAGTTTGGTAAGCCGGATGACCTGAAAGGTGCTTTGATTTATTTACTCAGTGATGCTTCAAGTTTTGTTACAGGATCTGATTTATTTGTTGATGGTGGCTTTACAAAATTCAGTGGGGTATAATATAAGTATTGATGAAAGAATTTACATCTTATAAGAATACAGGATATCGAATGGAGCAAACAATGCGTTGGTATGGCCCAAACGATCCAGTTAGTTTATCTGATATAAAACAAGCGGGTTGCACAGGGATTGTTACTGCACTTCATCATATTCCAAATGGTCAAGTATGGACAATCGATGAGATTAATAAGCGAAAAATTGAGATTGAACTAAAGGGTCTGCGGTGGAGTGTTGTTGAAAGTGTTCCTGTGCATGAAGCCATCAAAACACAATCACAGGGTTTTGAAGTATATATAGAAAATTATCAGCAAACAATACGTAACCTAAGTCATTGTGGCGTCAATATTGTTACCTATAATTTTATGCCAGTGTTGGACTGGACAAGAACAGACTTGTCTTACACAGTTGAAGATGGAAGCAAGGCCTTACGGTTTGAAAAAGCAGCTTTTGTCGCATTTGATCTTTTTATGTTGAAAAGAAAAAATGCTGAGACTGAATATGGCAAAGAAGAAGTTGAAAGGGCTCGAATCCGTTTTGAGCAGATGCATGAAGATGAAAAAATACAACTTCAAAAAAATATCATAGCAGGATTGCCTGGCAGTGAGGAGAGTTTTACATTGCAGCAATTTCAACAGGCATTGGATGCATACATTGGAATTGATGCAGAAAAATTAAGGGGCAATCTCATCTATTTTTTGCAACAAGTTATTCCAGTTGCCGACCAGCATGCAGTGAAAATGGTAATCCATCCTGATGACCCGCCTTATCCTATACTCGGGTTGCCAAGGGTGGTGAGTACTGCAAATGATTTTAAGGCATTGATAGATGCAGTGCCTTCATTGAACAATGGTCTTTGTTTTTGTACAGGGTCATTTGGTGTAAGAAAAGATAACAACCTTGCTAAAATGGTCAGTGATTTTGCAGATCGAATTAATTTTATACACCTGCGCAGTACTACAAGCAATGAAGATGGTGATTTTTTTGAAGACAATCATCTTGAAGGGGATGTTGATATGTATGCTGTGATCAAAGAGTTGGTAATCGCCATGCAAAAAAGAAAAATTTCCATTGCAGTGAGACCCGATCATGGTCATCAGATGTTGGACGACCTTCATAAGAAAACAAATCCAGGATATTCTGCGATTGGCAGGTTAAGGGGACTTGCAGAAATAAGGGGTGTTGAATTGGGTGTATTAAGGTCAGTAAAAGAAAACAATTAATACATTTAAAAAGAAGATGAAAACAAATACAATTTTTGGTGAAGACTTTCTCTTGCAATCTGATGCAGCAAAAAAATTGTATCATAATCATGCTGCTCATCTTCCTATCATCGATTATCATAATCACCTACCTGTAAAAGAAATTGCTGAAAATAAATCGTTTGAGAATCTCACAGATATATGGCTTCGTGGCGATCACTACAAGTGGCGTGCGATGCGAACACTTGGTGTGCATGAAGATTTAATTACCGGCAATGCATCGAATCAGGACAAATTTCGAACATGGGCGGGTTCTGTTCCACACCTTCTAAGAAATCCATTGTTTCATTGGACCCATATGGAACTCAAAGATCCATTTGGCCTTGATCTATACTTGAATGAAGAAAATGCTGACCATGTTTATCAGCATTGCAATGCTATGTTGCAAGAACCTGCATTTTCAACGCGTGGACTGCTATCGCATTTTAATGTTCAATGGCTATGTACAACGGATGACCCCTGCGATGAACTTGAATACCACGCCTCTATTGCGAAGGATGGATTTCCTGTAAAAGCCTTTGCAGGATTCAGGCCAGATAAAGCGTTGCAAATATCAAAGGGGACAGAATTCATTGCGTATATAAAAAAACTTGAAATCGCAAGCAATACGGTCATTCATGATCTTGATTCATTGTTGGTTGCATTGAAAAAAAGAGTTGATTATTTTCATCAGGTAGGTTGCAGAATATCAGATCATGGATTGGTGACAATGCCTTCAATATTCCAACGAAATAAAATATTGGAAAGTGATTTTAAATCATTTGTTGAAAACAACGGTGAAAAAGTTTTTGAGCATGCTGAATTATTCAGTGGATATATATTGATGGAACTTTGCAAAATGTATAATGAAAAAAATTGGGTTCAACAGTTTCATTTAGGCCCGATGCGTAACAACAATACAAGATTGTTTAATATGCTGGGACCTGATACTGGCTTCGATTCTATCGGTGATCAATTGCAGGGGCAACACCTTGCAGACTTTCTCAACGAATTGGATAAAAATGGTAATCTAGCAAAAACCATTATTTATAATATTAATCCTAGCGACAATGAAGTATTTGCTACAATGACAGGTAACTTCAATGACGGATCAGTAAAGGGAAAGATTCAGTTTGGAAGTGCATGGTGGTTTATGGATCAACTCGACGGAATGACAAAACAAATCAACGCCCTTTCAAATCTTGGTGTTGTTAGCACTTTCGTTGGGATGTTAACTGATAGCAGAAGCTTTTTATCATTTTCACGTCATGATTATTTCAGAAGATTGGTATCAAATATTTTTGGCGAAGAAATTGAAAAGGGAATGTTGCCCAATGATGAAAAATGGGTGGGCAAGATTGTTGCTGACATTTGCTATCATAACGCAAAGTCATATTTCAACTTATAGTGATGCAAAAAAAAGTATGTTGTTTTGGAGAATTCTTGTTTAGGATGTCGCCTTCCAGTGACTCATTCAACGATCACTCCATGCCATTTTTTATTGGCGGTGCTGAATTGAATGTTGCAAACGCACTTGCTAAATGGGAACTTCCTGTAAAATATGTCACTTCACTTCCTAAGAACTCCTTATCTGATTTTTCAGTACAAGCGATATCTCAATTAGGCATTGATACATCATCAATTTCTTTTCATGGGAATAAGATCGGTATTTATTACTTACCCGTTGGAAGTGAACTAAAAAATGCTGGCGTTGTATACGACCGCGCTGATTCTTCATTTTCAGAATTGCAACCAGGTCAGTTGGATTGGACTGCCATTCTAAACGATTGTGCTTGGTTTCATTTTAGTGCCATTAGTCCCGCCCTTAATAAAAATGTAGCAGATGTTTGTCTTGAAGGAATTAATGCTGCAAAAAAAATGGGGTTACAGGTTTCGGTTGATTTGAATTACCGATCAAAGCTTTGGCAATATGGTATCGAGCCTCCAACAATAATGACCGCACTGCTGGAAAATTGTGATGTGATTATGGGGAATATTTGGTCCGTTGAATCTTTACTTGGTATTCCTTCTGGAATAGAAAGCAGCCAAGGAAAAACCGATGCAGCATTGTTGTCTGCAGCACAAGAATCCATCAAGCAATTAAAGAAATTATATCCTGTTGCTATAACCATTGCCTATACATTTAGGTTGGACAATAGATACTGGTCAGTATTGAATCACCACAAT
>CAMBGO010000059.1 GCA_945866165.1 Chitinophaga pinensis
ATCAGCATCATCGGAACCAGAAGTCCAAGTTCATATGGTAAAGAACACACCGCTTCAATAATTGCTGCCTTGGCAGAGTATGCTCCGTTGGTTTTCAGTGGACTTGCATATGGGATTGATACCATTGCCCATAGGGAATCATTGAAACATGAAATACCCACTGTTGCTGTATTTGGCCATGGTTTCAATTTCATCTATCCCTATGAAAATAGGCAGTTGGCAGCTGAAATGATATCAAACGGGGGCTTGCTTACTGAATTTATGCACGATGTGAAACCAGACAAACAAAATTTTCCAAAGCGAAATAGAATTGTTGCTGGCCTAGCAGATGCCGTTGTTGTGGTAGAAAGTGGTGACAAAGGTGGCAGTCTTATTACAGCGGATATTGCAAATAGCTATAATCGTGATGTATTGGCTTTGCCAGGAAGGGCAAGTGATTTGAAAAGTGCAGGTTGTAATCATTTGATAAAAAATAACAAGGCCAACTTGATTACATCAGGAAATGACCTTGTTGAGTTTCTTAATTGGGTCACTAAGAAAACACCCAATAAAAAAAATCAACTTGAACTTTTTGTCGATTTAAATGATCACGAAAAATTAATATTTAACCAGATAAGTGAAATGGGTCCCATTTCAATTGATGAGGTGACAATTCGTGCGGGAATCAAGCCCAGTATGGCAGCTTCCATCATTTTTTCACTTGAAATGAAAAACCTGGTCGTTGCCCTGCCTGGGAAATGCTATAAAGCCCTCCATTGAATTTTAAAAAAACATTAATATCTTCGCATATGGCAACAAGAAATCAACCCCAATTACCCAAATTTGTTGGCGAAGGTCTCACCTTTGATGATGTACTGCTAGTACCAGCATATTCAGACATTTTACCAAGGGAAGTAAATGTAGCAACAAAACTTACTAAAGACATAACATTGAATATTCCATTGCTCTCCTCTGCAATGGATACGGTAACAGAAGCTACCCTTGCCATTGCCCTCGCTAGGGAAGGGGGTATTGGTATTTTGCACAAAAACATGAGCATCGAAAGTCAAGTTGAAGAAGTTCGTCGTGTTAAACGCAGTGAAAGTGGATTGATCATTGATCCAATTACGCTTAAGGTAGATGCGATTATTTCTGATGCCTTGAAACTTATGAAGGAAAATAAAATTGGCGGCATTCCAATTGTTGATGCAAACAACAAGCTTGTAGGAATATTGACTAATAGAGATCTTCGTTTTGAAACAAACAAGAAAAAGAAGGTGAGTGAAGTAATGACAAGTGAAAACCTCATCACTGCACCTGAAGGAACTGATTTGAGAAAAGCAGAAAAAATTCTTCAGAATTATAAAATCGAAAAATTACCTGTTGTTGGACGAAATGGGAAATTGATAGGGCTCATAACATACCGTGATATTCTGCAATTGCAAAGTTGTCCCAATGCCGTTAAAGATGATTTCGGTAGGTTAAGAGTAGGGGCAGCATTGGGCATTACAAAAGACCTGTTAGATAGAACCGCGGCTTTACAACAGATTGGTGTTGACATAGTTTGTTTGGACAGTGCACATGGTCATTCTAAAGGGGTACTAGACTCATTGAAAATCCTAAGAAAGAATTTTAAGAAGTTAAATATCATTGCAGGCAATGTTGCAACAGCAGCAGGTGCGAAGGCTCTTGCGGCGGCAGGAGCTGATTGTGTTAAGGTTGGTATTGGTCCGGGATCAATCTGTACTACACGTATCGTTGCCGGCGCAGGGATTCCGCAGATAACAGCTATTTTGGAAGCGTCGTCTGCATTGAAATCAATGAATATCCCAATCATAGCAGATGGCGGTATTCGCTATACCGGTGATTTTGTTAAGGCAATTGCTGCAGGTGCATCAGCAGTGATGATGGGAAGTATGTTCGCAGGCGTTGAGGAAAGTCCAGGTGAAACAATTATTTACGAAGGAAGAAAGTTCAAACAATACCGTGGAATGGGTTCAATTGGTGCTATGCAACAAGGAAGCAGTGATCGTTATTTCCAAGACGTGGAAGAAGGCATAAAAAAACTTGTTCCTGAAGGCATCGAGGGAAGGGTTCCTTATAAGGGAAGCCTAAGCGAAGTGATTACCCAATATGCCGGTGGCTTAAGGGCTGGAATGGGTTATTGCGGTGCAAAAAGTATTAGTGAATTGCAACAAGCTCAATTCATTAAAATAACTGCTGCTGGTATGAAAGAAAGCCATGCCCATGATGTTGCGATTACCAAAGAGTCACCAAACTATAGCCGTTAAACAATCTCCATGAAATGGCTGAAGTATAGCATCATTTTATTTTTGTTCTTAAACACAGCCTCGCTGAAGTCTCAGGATAGCTGTGGATTGAGAATTAGCCTTCTTACCTGTTCGCCTGGTGCTGAACTCTATTCTGTTTTTGGTCATAACGCCCTGCGAGTAGTTGATTCAGTAGCAGGTACTGATATCGTTTACAATTACGGAACATTTGACTTTGATGACCCCCATTTTTATACAAAATTTGTTCGGGGTAAACTGATGTATTTTTTAAGTCAGCAAAGCTTCCAAAATTTTAAATATGAGTATGAATATTTCAAAAGGGGAATAATTGAACAGGTCCTCTCTTTTGATTGCACTGAAAAAAAGGCAATCCAAGCAAGGCTATTTGATAATATGCAGGAACAGAAACGCTATTATAAATACGATTTCCTTAAAGATAATTGTACAACCCGTTTGCGTGATATTATTTTCAATTCAGCTTCATTGAAAAAAGACAGCCTCCGGTTGTCATATTCAATTTCATCATCTTACCGTGATTATTTGCATGCTTATCTTGATCGCGCAAAAATGCCATGGACAACACTTGGCATTGATTTGCTCTTAGGTTTTGGCGCCGATATCAAAATGAGTTTGTATCAGTCTATGTTCTTACCTGATTATCTGCAGAAGGAAGTAGGCCAAACTAACATTGGGAACAAAAAATTAGTTTCAATAGAGAATGTTCTTGTTGAAGACCTTCAGCCTTCACCAAAGTCATTACCACTTTTCGGTCTGCCAATGTTTATTTTTTCTATTTTATCTGCAATTATTATCTTTTTGGGATATTCTCAAAAAGATTCTTTTAAGTTCTATCAACGGGGTTTCGAAAGAGTGTTATTTTTGATCATCGGTTTATTGGGGATGCTACTTGTCTTTACTTGGTTTGGAACTGATCACCAAAGTTTTAGTTATAATCTTAATATTTTATGGGCATTTCCCTTAAATATCATTTTATTAAGTCGAATGGGGAAAGACAGCAGTGTAATAAAAAAGTTACTAAAAGGTTACAGTATATGTGCACTGGCAGTTCTTTTTGTTTCCTTTATTTTTCCGGGCTCAATCAATGTTGCCTTATTACCTTTGATAGCAGTTCTTAGCTATCAATCTTGGTTGCTGTCAAAAAAAATGACAAAAATTAATTAATAGTTGAATTTAATTTTTTTGAATATAAGTTGTAATGTAAATCCAACTGCAATAGTTTAATTTTAAAATAGTTTTAAAATTCAATTTTAGTTTGAAAAAATACCTACTTCTTATATTATTTATTCTTTTTACTGCTCCGCTATTTGCCAATCATATTGCAGGTGGTGAGATGACATATATATATGTTGGACCGGGAAGTACACCCAATACTGGAAAATATAAGATCACGATGAGGCTTTACAGGGATTGTGATTCAGACCTTGATTCAATGGCTGCCCCTTTGTTTTCTACTGAATTTGTTACAATTTATAATGTAGACAACAAGAATACCTTTTTAAGCTTAGAGTTGAAACGAGATCGAATTGATATTGTATCTCTACGAAAACCAGATCCCTGTATAGCAGCCCCGCCAAAAGTTTGCTATCAGGTTGGTATCTATGTTTCTGAAATTGTGGAGCTTCCCTTTACTACTGGTGGATATACAATTGCATATCAACAATGTTGTAGGATAAAAAATATTTTTAATCTAATTCGGTCAGAGGATTATGGAGTAACATACACAACTAATATTCCAGGAACGAAGGATGTATTAAATGGACCAGTCAATAACACCCCGGTTTTCAAAACAAGCGATACCATTGTAGTGTGTGCTAATAATTTTTTTCGTTATGATTTTGGTGCTATAGATTCTGACAACGATAAATTAGAATACGAATTTGTGGACGCATATCTTGGTGCAGGAAGGGGACAGGGGCAGACAAGGCCAGCAATTTCATCTCCTCCGCCATATGCTTCACTGATTTATAATTTTGGATTTTCTGGAGAAACTCCACTAGGAAATGGGGTATCAATAAATAGAAACACGGGTTTAATTACCGGCATTGCACCCATCCAAGGGATTTATGTTATTTCTGTTGGCGTCATTGAAAGAAGAAATGGAAAAATAATAAACATACATAGAAAAGACCTGCATTTGAAAATTGGTGACTGCTCAGTTGCAAAGGCCAATCTTAATCCAACGTTTTTAACATGCAATGGATTTGATTTGAAATTCATCAACTTATCTACTAGCCCACTGATCAAAACGTATGACTGGGATTTTGGAATATCAAATACAACTACTGATGTTTCAAAAGACCCCTCACCAACTTACACCTTTCCAGCTGCAGGCAACTATAATGTTCGTTTGATAACCAATAAAAATGATGCCTGTTCTGATACTGGATACACTATTGCAAAAGTGTTTCCTGGTTTTGTTGTGAATTTTGATGTGCAGCAATCCTGTATCGGCATTCCCTATAATTTTATTGATGCCTCTACCACAATTTATGGTACAATAAATAGATGGAAGTGGGACTTTGGTAACCTCAGTGCTTCAAATGATACAGCTACTAGTAACAATGCTAATTATATTTACAGCAACAAAGGAAGTTACAATGTTTCACTTATTGTTGGAAACAGCCTAGGTTGTGAAGATACCATTTCAAGTGCTGTTATTGTTGATGATAAACCATTCTTAAAGGTTCCAGCCGATACATTACTTTGTTATTTGGATAATATGCAATTGAATGCACAGGGAACCGGAACCTTTTTCTGGACACCCAACTTGAATATCTCAAATCAAAATATCCGTAATCCAATAGTGAAGCCAGGAATAGATACCCGTTATACTGTTAAACTCACCCAAGCGCCGGGATGTGAAAATACTGCTTCAGTATTGGTAAAAATAATTACCACTGTGTCATTGAAAGTTGGTCCGGATACTTCTATTTGTTTAGGCGATAGTCTAAAATTAAGTACCGTTTCTGACGGTTTAAAATTCAAATGGACTCCTGCTATTGATATTTCAAATCCAACTGTAAAAATACCCGTTGTTAAACCTAAAACTAATACAACCTACTCAGTTATAGCATCTATTGGAAGCTGTACAGCAACAGATGCAATTAGCGTAAGACCTATTCCGTATCCCACTGCTAATGCTGGTATTGATACAGTTATTTGTATAGAAAGTAAGCTGCAACTTAATGCTTCTGGCGGCAATCGTTATCTGTGGAGTCCTGCTAATTTTTTAAATAACCCAGTTCTTCCTAATCCATTAGCAAGCCCAACTTCTACAACTAATTTTATTGTTGCTGTATATGACAATAAGGGGTGTTCAAAACCTTCATTTGATAGTGTTCTAGTGAATGTAATTCCCCCCGTGAAAGCTTTTGCTGGAAATGATACGGTGGTTGTTATTGGTCAACCTCTTCAATTGTCTGCATCAGGTGGGGTTTCATACCAGTGGCTTCCAACAAGCTATTTAAATAATCCAGGAATTTTTAATCCTGTTGCTTCATTGAATGATAATATAAAGTATATCGTTAAGGTGATAACCAAGGAAGGTTGTTTTTCTTCTGATGATATTAATATCAAGGTTTATAAAACCGCTCCACAAATTTTTGTTCCAACTGCCTTTACACCTAATGGTGATGGCTTGAATGACATACTTGCTCCAATTCCAGTCGGAATTGAAAAATTTAATTATTTTAAATTATACAACCGTTATGGTGAACTCGTTTTTTCTACTACTGAAGTAGGAAAGGGCTGGAATGGAATATTCAAGGGAAAAGCCCAAGGCAATGAATCTTTTGTTTGGCATGTAAAGGGTGTTGATTATCTTGGAAGGGAATATTTCAAAAAAGGCCAGACAAGCTTGGTCAGACGCTAGCTTTTTTATTTGTCATATTTAAAATTCATTTCATCCGTCATTTTATTAATTTTACCTCATTGTGCTATTAAGATGCTAAAAAACCACCATCTTTTGCAACTTTAGAATATTTTAATAAATCATAACAGTCTAACATGTTTAGTATAATCAAGTTAAACAAGACTCCCCGCCTGGACAGGCGGGGTGGCACCGAAGAGGTGAGCGTAGCGATCCGACATCGGTGTCGGGGCGGTGGATTTTAATTGTTTTAAATTCTTACATCTTGCATCTCACATCTCAATTACACAACATGAAAAAAATCCTCATAACAGGAGCTAGCTCTGGATTTGGTAAAGCTATTGCAGAAAAATTTGCATCATCAGGACATGAAATTATTATTACTGGCAGAAGAGAAAATTTATTGAATAAACTCAAAGAAGAACTTGTTGCTAAATATGAAGCGCCTGTTACAGTATTGGTTTTTGATGTTCAAAATAAAAAAAAGGTATTTGAACTATTACAGGATAATCCTATTCTAGAGAACCTTGACATCCTTGTTAACAATGCAGGACTAGCTCTAGGCAGGGATTTGTTTGATGAGGCTAGCTTGGATGATTGGGAAACGATGATTGATACGAATGTAAAGGGTTTATTATACGTTACAAAGGCAGTCTTGTCTACTTTAATCAAGAAAGGGGGCGGCCACATCATTAACATTGGCTCCACCGCGGGTAAAGAAGTTTATGAACGTGGCAATGTCTATTGTGCAACGAAAATGTCTGTTGAAGCCTTGAGTCAAGCAATGCGGATTGACTTGCTTCGTCATAAAATCAAGGTAACTGTTATACATCCTGGAGCAGCAGATACAGAGTTTTCTACTGTTCGATTTAAGGGGGATAAGAAAAAGGCCGATACTGTTTATGAAGGCTATACACCTCTTTATGGAACTGATATAGCAGACACTGTACATTATTGTACCGATCTTCCTGCACATGTTTGTATTAATAGTGTTGTAATGACATGCGTGGCACAGGCAAATTCGTTTTATTTATTTAAATAGAAGTCAGAAGTCAGGAATCAGATGTCAGACGTCAGAATACAGTAGATAGAGGACAATTATATTCATCTTGTCTCCTGTCTCCTGACTTCTGACTTCTGACGTCTGATTTCTGACGTCTGATTTCTTATTGCGCCAACGAAATCCTAATCTGCATACCTGCTCTTGTATTAACCGATGGTGCTGCATTTGAAACATAAGGATTTAATCTTCTTTGGTCAAAGTAGAATTGAACATTAACCCTGTTACTAACCACATAATCTATTGTAGGTCGGATGGTAATAATTTTTTGACCTCCTGTAGCAAAAGCATTTGCTTGATCCAGCCTTGAATTTGAATTGATATCATCCCTTATGCTGAAGTCAAGTGAAAAAGTAATATCATTATCCAACTTATTTGTAGGTTCCTTTTTTCCAATTCTTAATTTGATTGGAAGTGGAAACCCTCGTTTTCTCCAGCGCATTCCAAAGGTTACTTCTGTTGATTTAATTTCACTAAGCTGATAGTCAATTAAACTCATGCTTAACTGTCTCGACTTACGGAATTCAAACCGGCCAGATATTTGTGACGGAGTTGAAAAATCAATTCCTATTAACGGAGCAAATTGTTCTATAATAGATAAATTGGGTACTAGGAAATAGGGGATATAATTTCCAGAAAGTGTATCAACAAAAGATGGAAATCCCACCAATAAAGTATCCTGAAACAACAGGGCTGAGTTGAAGCTGTTCATGCTTAAGGTGCTGTTGTAACCATGACTAATGGTGAAGTTCGTAAAAAATCGTTGTAGGCCTTCAATCCTGCTCAATCCATTATAAGTTATTCTCCAATTTGGTTTAGGAATGTACCCACTAAATGGATTGGCCTTTACCGACCCATATTTTCCTGTTTCTAGCAACGCAATTTTTTCAGGATCCTTATCAGTATATGCTGCCATGAAAGCTGGGATCAATACATCTTGTGCATAGCGGCCATATCCTTTATAATATCCATCAGCACCTTGGATTTTACTATAAGGATTTTTTTCTCCTAAACGCTTCGAAAGAATCAAACGATTTTCTTCAAATGTTCTAAACGTTTGACTTGTTGTATTTGGATTCGATTTCCTGAACAATGTATTGAAAGAAATATAACTGATGCTAAATCCACCACCTGAGTAAGGACTCAATGAATTGAATGATCCTGTTCCCACGGTATCTTTGAATAGCGTCGAAAAGTTTTTATTTAGGCTCTTATCTAAATTTAAATCAATCGTCAAATCCCTGATGGGCTCAACTTGTGCCGTAAGATTCAATCGTTTTTCATAAGATTGTATAAAGAGATTATTAAGAGCTGGATCCTTTGTGATGAGTCCTTTTTTACTGATATTTTGTAGCCATTGTTGATCTGGTTGTTTTCCCATAATGAAGTCAAGTCCGGGTGCCATGCTTCGCCAGTTTTGTCCAATGAACTTTGTACTGTCAGTATATCCTGGTAGAAAGGTTGTACCATTTTCATTATATGTTGCACCCAACCGCTTTACTCCTGTCAATACCCTTAAAATGGATCTCTCAGTTGGCGTTAATATGATTTCTTTCCGTTCTATGGATTTTCTTTCACGAACTATTTTCTCTTTCTTATTTTTTTCTTCTTGTTCCTTTTTTTTCTTTTCTTTCACTTGTTTCAACTCTTCATCCTCGATTTTTTGTTCTTCTTCGCCCTTATCTTTTTCTATTGGTTGTACTTTTTGAATTCTGAAAGCACCTGGTTTGATTGTTCTAATAGTTGGGTCAAAATCATCTGGCAGTGAAAAAATTCCTTTTGGTATTGTATCAGTTTCCGCAGCTGTAGTATCACTATTTACGCTGGACTGAATCTTATCTTCTGTTGGCTTTGTTTCTTTGTCCTTCTTAGATTTTTTTATGTCAGCTTTTTCCTTTTTTTGCTTTGGTTCCCTCACCCTCGGCTCCCTTGGAATATCAGGCATGTTTTCAACCGCACGTAGCAGCCTTGATTTATTATAAAGCTGGGTCATATTTAATTCCATTGTAGCACCTGTCTGACCACTATTTTGTATGGTATTACCAAGGTTTATTGCTAGCCTTGAAGCAGCAATCCAATTATATGTACTCCTATATGCAACATTCACTGTTGTCCAATCTAAGAGAGGAAAATAGCTTGTTGGTAAAGTATATGTAAGGTCTGCAGCCTGATTATAAATTGTATTTCTTCCACCTTTTAGGAAGTTTTTTTGAATAGAATCTTTTTTAGACCTAGTATCAATTCTTCCATAGGGTTCATCAATTCTTGAATTGTTGGTTGCTTTAAAATCTAGGTTGAATGATTTTGTCAGATCCCATCGCATATTATAAATCCGATCGATAACGAAGTACTTATCATATGTTTCAGGTATAGTGAATTTACCTCCACCAATATTACGTGGAAGTATTGCACCAAATTGTCTTCTTGTATCCATTCTCACTCCAATAAGGGATGGCTTGGGATTGAAGTTTACCTTTCTAATAAAATCCAACCAGGATGCCCTTGATTTTAAAAAGTCTTTTAGTGGTTCAATGTATGTTGGTTGAGTGGTGTAATTGTATCCAATTCCGCCTTGTGTTTTATTCACTTGATTTTTTTCAATAAGCGGGTTGTGCTGATTGGTCTGGGTCATCGAATAACTAAAATCAAAATTTGATTTACTCCAGAGTTGTATCTTTTTATCTGGGTTTGGATTAAATCTTACATTGGTGAAGTTGATTGTTCTAAGTCCGATAAAATCTACAGCACTATTCCTAATAGAGTCTCGTTGCGACCTATATAATCGATATTTATCTTTGAGGGTAACATCCTTATCAAATGGATCGAATTTTGGTGAGCTTATTGTATTTGATATGCTTGCAAAGAATGGTATTTCAAGTCCAATTGATTTTGGAAGTAATTTCCCTAACTGCAGGGTAGTCGACATATCAAATTGCTTGAGGTCGTCGCGGTAACGATCATTCACTCGCTGTTCTAGTTGTCCAAAACCAGCAGTATGAATATTGGCCGACATAGAAATAGACCCGAGGTCGGATAGTTGCATATTCATTTGCCCAACTGCAGCCCAACCACCTGATTCATCGAGGCCCGACAACCTCATTTCATTAATCCACACTTCTGTATTTACTGGTGAAGATGTTCCGCCTTTTGGATTTTCAATTCCTAGCAACACACCTCTCACTTCACCAAGATTTGGATTACCCATGATGGAAAATATTTTTCCATCTAAGTTCTTTCTGAAAATTTGGTTGTAGTTGTTGGAGCTCAGGTTTCTTTCATTTTTTAATGTAATTAACTCTGCCAACTTTAAATTAAGTTCATTTTGTGTTGGCCAAATGATTGTCTCATCTATCGTTCCAAATGGTGTAACCTTCAATGGGTACTTAATCTCATAGTAGTTGTTTATATAGTCATTACCAATTCTGATAACAGCATAAACATCTCCATCGCTTACCTTGGTATATTCACGAATCCCTTCAGCATGGTAGAACAATGAAAGGCTTGCGTACTGCCTTAAATCGTGGTTAAACGACTTGAATACAGCCCTTCCATTTCCATCTTGAAGGTTTATTACCTTCATGCTGAGTGCTTGTTCGTTTTGCAAAATATTGATACCGCCATTGCTTAGTGTTTGTACACGTTGTATTCCAGGAGGCGTTCTATAAACAACTGGGTCACGTTTATCGTTTTCTTCAATATTCACTGCAGTAACATCAAATAAGGTATTGCTATTTGCTAGGTCGATGGGTTTATAAATACCTGCTGTATCAAGGTCGTATGCAAAGCGCCTCCAGTTATTTCGCACAAGTTCAAGCTTTGCAAATCGCATTACCA
>CAMBGO010000060.1 GCA_945866165.1 Chitinophaga pinensis
AGGTAAACGATTTCACTCCGTTTATTTATAAGTCAAATGATTATGGAAATACATGGACCAAAATCGTAAATGGAATTCCCTATGGTGCTTTTACAAAAGTAGTTAGAGAAGATGACCAGCGCAAAGGATTGTTATATGCAGGTACTGAAACAGGATTGTATGTTTCCTATGATGAAGGGGCCAATTGGAAAAATCTGCAACTGAATTTGCCTGTTGTGCCCATCACTGATCTTAGGGTACACCAAGGCAATTTGATTGCTGCTACACAAGGAAGGGCATTTTGGGTGTTAGATGACTTGCAGCCAATAAGAAGTTATAATTCAAATCAAGCTGGAAATAACAATATAATTCCTGTTGTTAATGCATACCGTTTATCTGGATACAGTATGTTTGATGGTAACAATATTACTGAAACCACCAACCCGATAACCACTTCTGCAAATCCATCAACTGGTGCCGTTGTATATTATCATCTGAATGATCAAGCTGATTCAATAAAGTCGTTGAAGCTGTTCGTGAAAAATACCTCAGGGGATGTGATTCGTAGTTTCAGCAACAAAGCGCCAGAAAAAAAGACAAGCAACAACAGTATACAGAATGAGCCAAGGCTGACTGTGAAGAAAGGTTTAAATCGTTTTGTTTGGGACTTGAGGAGAATGGACATGCCAACAATTGACAATGTATATATTGAGGGAAACTATAATGGTGGAAAAATTGCTCCGGGGAAATATACAATTGTGATAGATATAGACGGAAAACAGCAATCTGTTCCCTTTGTATTAAATGCTGATCCAAGACTCAAGTCAACTCCGGCTGATTATGCAAAGCAAGATGAGTTACTTCAAAAGGTAGAGAAAGATGTTACGGATATCCATGTTGCGGTAGTTAGGATGCGCAATCTCTCAAAGCAGATACAGACGCTAGTTAATTTAGTTGATGGAGATAACACAAAAGATGAATTGGTAAAAAAAGCCAAGTCTATTATCGATAAGCTAAGTAGTTGGGAAGAGCAGTTGATTCAACCAAAGAGCCAAGCTTATGATGACGTTATCAATTTTGTAAATAAGCTAAGCGCAAATTATATTTTTGTTCATGGTGAAGCGAATTCAACTATTCCATATATAACGGAGGGGCATGTTGCCCGTTACAACGAATTGCATCAGGAATGGATGAAGTACTGGAATGAAATGGAAACATTAATGAAAACAGATGTTGCAGGTTTGAATGAACTTGTAAAAACCTTGAAGGTTGACCATGTAATGCTTCCCGAATAAATTATATTGCAATTAAATTAAAATGGGTATGCAAATGCATACCCATTTTTTATTTTAAAACTCAAATAAATTATAAATCTAGTCCGGCAAGCGACAGGCTCATTTTTTTCAACTCCTGAAGTTCCATATCTTCAAAAATTGAATCTGGCATTAGCACCATTGAAGTTTCATTGCTCTTCCACCAAATTTGGTTTATCAAAGAATTATATGGTATCGTACCAATGAGATAGCTTCTTTCATTTCCGGAATGCCATTCTTCAATTGTAGTAAAGTCCTCTTTTGCTATATCTGCAAGGTCTTTAAAGCTTACATAAACGCGTAAGTTGAAATCATTGGATAATGATGCCGGAATATGTTGATTCTTCTTTTTATACTCATACTTGTATCCATAACGCAATGCAGCAATATCACTCAAAACTGCAGAAGCGGTAGGAAAGCTTCCTGCACCTTTTCCATAGAAAAACTGTTTATCAGCAAATCCACTTTCTATTACGACACCATTGTATTCATTTTTTACAAAATAAAGTTGATCGTCTTGGTCAATGAATTGAGGGAGTAGAAAAGTAGCCACTTTCCCGTTTTTAAGTTTCTTAGCCTGTGCAACTAGTTTAATGGATTGGTTGCGTGACAATGCAAAGTTTGCATCTTCCTTGTGGATATTGGTGATTCCATTAAACAATAATTTATCAATTGTTGTGCTGATGCCATAACTATGGGTGAGCAACAGCACCCATTTATTGGCGGCATCAAAACCTTCAATATCAAGCTTTGGGTCCGATTCGGCAAAACCAAGTTGTTGAGCTAAAAGCAATGCTTCTTTAAATCCAAGTCCTTCATCAAACATCTTCGTTAGGATGAAATTAGTTGAACCGTTTACGATTGCCTTAATGGCATGTAATAAATCATTATCGTAGTACTCTTCAAGATTTCTAATTATAGGGATGGATGCACAACATGATGCTTCATATAATAGTGATTGACCTGTTTTGTTTTGAAGTTCAATCAGCTCTGGAAGATTTTCTGAAAGCATTTTTTTGCTTGCGCTAACCACATCCTTTCCGTTTTTTAAGGCTGTTGATACTATTTCATAACCAACTTTGCTATCGTTAATTACTTCAACAACCACATTGATTTCTGGGTCATTTAAAATATCGTTCATGTCAGAAGTAAAAAGTTCGGGAGGTGCATTCCTCTTCTTGTTTACATTTTTGATACACACTCTTTTGATTGTAGCTTTTAGTGAAGGAGTTTGATTTAATACCTTATACAATCCTTCCCCAACTACACCAAATCCAAACAATCCAATAACTAGGTTTTTTTCTGATCCCATCTTTGTATAATTTAATTTGTTAATCTATTTAAAAGTAATGTTAGCGTTTCGTTCTCTAGTAAGAATCCATCATGTCCATAGCTTGATTCAATGATTTCAATACTTGATTCTTTAATATGTCTTGCAATGAATTCTTGTTCTAAGACAGGGAATAATAGGTCTGAAGAAATTCCAATTACCATACATTTTGATTGAATCTTTCCTAAGAGTTCTATCGCATCCTTATCACCTCTGCCAAGGTGATGGGAATCCATACTCTTGGTAAGCGTGTAATAACTATAAGCATTGAAACGTTTTGCAAGTTTTTCACCTTGGTATCGTTGGTAGGATTCACTTTTAAAATCTTCAAGCAATTCTTTCTGGTCTTGTTGTGTGCTTCCATAGGTTTCATAATGTCGATAGCTGATGAGTGCTATTGACCTTGCAACCTTCATTCCATTTTTTCCTGCATCAGTCCCATCTATTTGCCACGATGGATCATTTTCAATGCACATTCTTTGGGATGCATTGAAAGCCTTTCCCCAAGGGGAATGAAATGCATTGGTTGCAATCGGGACAATGAATTCAAAAAGACTTGGTTCCATACAAGCCCATGCTAGCAATTGTTGCCCACCCATTGAACCACCAATGCCTAAGTATATCTTATGAATGCCAAGATGATTTTTCAGCAGCTGAAATGACCTTGCCATGTCCAACGAAGTGAAAAATGGAAATTCTTTGTAGAATGGTTTTCCTGTTGCACGATTGATGTCAAGTGGACCTGTGCTGCCATAGCAACTGCCAGGCATATTCACACAAATAATGAAATATTTTTCAGGATCAAAGAATTTTCCTTCGCCTACCATGCCGGGCCACCATTCTGCCGGATTGCTATTGGCAGTCATAGCTTGAAAAATCCAAACAACGTTGTCTTTATTAAGCGATAAGTTACCTATTGTTGTATAGGACAAATGCAGCTCTTGAATCTGTTTTCCAGATTCTAGTTGGAATGAGTCCTCAACCTGATATGTCATTGTTTTTAATTCCATTGTTCTTCACTTTCATAAAATCAACAAGCTCACCTGAAGTCAGATGAGCTTACACTATGATTTTGAACGATTATCAAGCGAAGAATCTGACTTATCTGTCCCGAATGTCTCAATTCGGGCTGGATTTGACACCTTATTACCAATGGCGGTAACAGGTTGTCAAGGCTTCATAGGGCCAATTCCCTCTGCCTTTCTAGATAAGATTACGAAAGAACTGCGGCAAAATTAGGTAAATATTTCAAATCTTCAAATGAATCCTGCATAAAATCAATTAGTTGAACCGATTCAGCCTTTGATGGTTAAATTTGTTTGGAAATCATAAGCAAAAATCAAATAATTGTAAATAAATGAGGGTAAGTAAAAGTGCGTTGGAAGCAGAAATGATAGAGGTTATTGGGGCAAAAGCCCATAACCTAAAGAATATAGATATCAATATTCCTAAGAATAAATTAGTTGTCATTACTGGCATTAGCGGAAGTGGAAAATCTTCTCTTGCATTTGATACTATTTATGCAGAAGGGCATAGAAGGTATATGGAAACATTTGGTACCTATGCACGTCAGTTTATGGGTGAAATGGAAAGGCCAGATGTTGACAAAATAACAGGACTATCGCCAGTGATTTCAATCGAACAAAAAACTACCAACAGAAATCCGCGTTCAACAGTTGGAACAGTTACAGAAGTATATGATTTTTTGCGTTTGCTTTTTGCCAGGGCTGGGCAAGCCTACTCCAAGAAAACAGGAAAACAAATGGTGAAATTTACCGATGAGGAAATTGTAGCCGACTTGTTTTTAAAATTGAAAAATAGAAAAGTAACAATTCTTGCACCAATGGTAAGGGGTCGAAAAGGACATTACCGTGAACTTTTTGAAGAGGTTAGAAAAAAAGGTTTTGTAAAAGTAAGGGTTGATGGTGAATTAAAAGACTTGGTTGCAAAAATGCAAGTGGATCGATACAAAGTACATGATATTGAAGTGGTGGTTGATCGTTTAGCTGTAACGGATGACATGAAAGTTCGGATTACACAGAGTATCAGACAATCACTTCAGATAGGGAAGGGATTAATATTTATTTTGGACCATGACAAAGACAAGGTTTTGCAGTACAGCAAACAATTGATGTGTGCTGATACTGGCTTGTCTTATGAAGAACCTTCACCCAATAGTTTTTCGTTTAATTCTCCTTATGGCGCTTGCCCCGCTTGCAAAGGAATGGGAGAACAGCACGCACTTGATGTTGAAGCAATCATACCTGATAAAACAATGTCAATTGCTGATGGAGCAATTGTTCCGTTGGGTGAATCGCGCGATGCGTATTTCTATAAGATGATTGAGCAATTGGCAAAGAAAAAAAAGTTCAGCCTGAAAGTGCCAATTGGTGAACTATCTAAAGAAATCATCAACTTGGTTTTATTTGGTAATGAGGAGGGTTTATTGATTGAAAAAGATGAAGTGATTGATGAAAAGGAAATGAACAAGCATGAATATGAAGGAGTGGCTTCAATGATTATGCGGTGGTTCTCTGAAAGCTCAAGTGATGCAATAAGAGAATGGGCAGAAAAATTCATGACAATGAAACCATGCACTGTTTGCAATGGTGCAAGACTTAAGGAAGATAGTTTATGGTTCAAAGTTGATGGTAAAAATATTTCAGAATTAACTAAACTGAATTTGTCTTCGTTGAGTAAATGGTTTAGTGAACTGGAGGAGAGGCTTGATAAAAAACAACAGCTCATTGCAAAAGATATTCTTAAGGAAATCAGAAGCAGACTTGGTTTTTTATTGGATGTTGGTCTTGGCTATTTGTCGCTTAGCAGACCAACACGAACACTTAGTGGGGGAGAATCGCAGCGGATTAGGCTTGCGACTCAAATTGGTTCTCAGCTTCAAGGGATAACTTATATTCTTGATGAACCTTCAATAGGATTGCACCAGCGCGACAATCAACAGCTAATCGTTGCTTTACAAAAGTTGCGTGATATTGGTAATAGTGTGTTGGTTGTAGAGCATGATAAGGACATCATGCTTGCAGCTGATCATCTAATAGACATTGGCCCACGTGCTGGAATACATGGAGGAAATATCGTGGCACAAGGAACGCCTGAAGAAGTTTGTAATTCCAATTCAGAAACGGCTGCATATCTGAATAGCGATAAATGTATTTCTGTTCCGAAAGAAAGGAGACTTGGTAACAAAAAAATTCTTTCATTGACTGGAGCAACTGGAAATAATTTAAAAGGAACTGCCATAAGTTTACCCCTCGGAACTTTTATTGTTGTTACAGGAGTTAGTGGAAGTGGAAAATCTACTTTGATATCAGAAACGCTTTATCCATTGCTAAGTAAGCATTGTTATGATTCAAAAGCAGACCCCATGCCCTATAAAAAAATTGAGGGATTGGAAAATATTGATAAGGTAATTGAAATTGATCAGTCGCCAATCGGGAGAACACCAAGAAGCAATCCATCAACGTATTGTAATTTCTTTACAGAGATAAGACAATTGTATGCATCGATTCCAGAGGCTAAAATTAGGGGCTATAATGCAGGAAGGTTTTCATTTAATGTAAAGGTTGGTAGGTGTGATTTGTGTGAAGGAGGGGGATTGCGTGTTATTGAAATGAATTTTCTTCCAGATGTTTATATCCATTGTGAAAAATGCAATGGTAAAAGATATAATAGGGAAACACTAGAGATAAGGTACAAGGGAAAATCAATCAGTGATGTATTAGATATGACAGTGGATGAAGCAGTAGAATTTTTTCAGCATATACCTTATATCTATAGAAAGATAAAGGTGTTGCAAGAAGTTGGTTTGGGATACATCACATTGGGTCAATCTGCAGTAACACTTAGCGGAGGAGAAGCACAACGAATCAAACTCGCAACAGAGCTTTCAAAAAAAGATACAGGCAAAACATTTTATATTCTTGATGAACCTACTACAGGCTTACATTTTCAAGATATTAATCTATTGTTGGGCGTATTAAATAAGTTGGTGAATAGAGGCAATACGGTGTTGGTTATTGAACACAATCTTGATGTAATCAAGGTGGCAGACTATATTATCGACCTTGGACCGGAAGGTGGTGATGGTGGCGGAAAAATTTTATACCAAGGAGCTCCTGAGGGGTTGTTGAAAATAAAGGAAAGTCATACTGCCCGTTTTTTAAAACCAGAACTAAAATAGATCCATCATGGAAAGGATTATTATTGATATGGATGAAGTGATTGCAGACCCTATGGGTGCAATGATCACTTGGTATGAAAAAGAATACCACTCCAAAGTGAACTATGATAATATTAAAGAGGGGTCTTGGCTGAAAGGCTTTCCCGATGAGCATCATCAATTGGTGTTGGAAAAATTGTATTCTCCAGGTTTTTTTAGAGACCTTCCTGTGATGGATGATGCTGTTGACGTATTGAAGGAAATGAACCAACGCTATGAAATATTTATTGTTTCTGCTGCAGTGGAGTTTCCCAATTCATTGAAAGATAAACATGATTGGCTCTTAGAATACTTCCCTTATTTCACATGGAGACAATTGGTGCTCTGTGGAGATAAACGCATGATCGTGGGTGATCACATGATTGATGACCATCTTAAAAACCTAGTACATTTCAAAGGGAATAAATTGCTTTATTCTGCATTACATAATAGGGAGGTGCAAGGGTATCAGAGAATTAACAACTGGAAAGAAGCTGCTGCGATTTTTTTGAAATAGAAAATTTTCGAAAAGAATAAAATTCAAATAGAATAAGAGGGCAATTCACTAAAATTTTGGGCATTTAATTACCTTGCCTCCAGAGCTGGTTCTTTGCCTTGGCTCATTCGCTCCAGGTATGCGAAAGCATGCCTTAAATGAAGTAGTGTAATAAGAATCCTTGTTCGTTGGAGTGCCTCTTTGTTGCCCGGGTGCATAACCAACTTTATAGGTTCCGCCATTGTTATATGCAGCTTTATTTGCCATCTGAATTGCGATTGCTGCTTGTGGAGAAGTTGCTCCAAAATATGTGTAGAAATCATTGTTGTCAATATATCTTGTGCTCACATCATCAATATAATCAGTAAATGTTTTTCTTGTGATTGCTTCTAAGGATATTGAAATTGTTCTCGATAAATGGTATTTTACACCGAACCCATATGGTATATTCATTTGAGTAAGGCTATATTCCTTTCTATCTGGATGACTTGACATGCCTTGTCCTTCTGTTCTAAGCGGTTTGAGATCTACCCACTCTCTAGTACCATCAGGTTTGATATATTGTGCTTGTGGATTAAATTGAAAAACACCAATCCCGAATAATAGGTAGGGTTTTATTTTACCTGCAACATTGTTGGGGTCATATTCAAAATATACTGTTGGAAAGATTTCTAGAGTAAGTGTTAATTCTTTTAGTGGGGATCTAAAATGTTGGTCGCGGGTTTTCCTAGCGACTTCAACACCTCCATTTCCCTTTATGAGGCTATCTGCACCTTCTAATTTACCAGCTACATAAGACAGATCGAAATTGATGTATTCGGATGGATGATACCCTGCATGAAAGCCAGTAATGAATCGAGTCAATGACATCATGTTGTCTTTAAGGAAAAACCCACCCTTGCCGGCATTTCCTCCAAGATCACCCAAGAAATTCGATATGCCATATACATAACCTACTTCCAATCTTGACTGAGCATTGCCGGAGGAATGACAAATTAGCATTCCAATTAGCATTATACCATAGACTCTTGTAAGACATTTATGTCTAAATTTCATATAGTGTATTGGGTTCTATTGTATAACGTGAAATATACATGTTTAGTATATTGCTCCACAAATATCAATAAAAAACCATACGTAAGTGAATGGAAAAGTATACTTTATGGATTTCTTACCATTTTTATGTGTTGAATATCATCTTCTAGATAAATTTCACTGCACTTACTAAATCCTAAATTCTCGTAAAACTGCTTTAGATATAACTGCGCACCTATCATAATAGCATGGGTACCATATAATTGGTAGGTTTTTTCTATAGCAGTTTTCATCAATTCAATGCCTGCACCCCTTCCCCTGTATGAAGGCGAAGTAACAACCCTTCCGATCGAGGGATTATCGTAAGCCAATCCTGGTGGTAGAATTCTTACATACGCAATCAATTTGCCCTCAGCCCTGCCTTGTAAGTGATATGATTCATGGTCATTATTGTCCATGTCAAGAAAAACACAGTTTTGCTCTACAACAAATACTTCACTTCTTAGCCTAAGAATATCATATAGTTCCTCAACTGCTAACTCCTTAAATTTTTTTAATTCCCATTTGATTTCTTCTTTCATTCTCAATTTTTTAGCTAGTAGACAAAATTAATACATTGTGGTTACCCGTGACTGCTCATGTTTGCCTAAAATGTATCTCTTTTTTATTCTCTCAATGAACATGCTAACTTTACAATATCTTGTTCCAGTCAACCATATTATCAAATCCAATTGAGTACCTAAAAGGGGTGGGTCCTTTGAGAGCAGATTTGCTAAAAAAAGAATTACAAATTTTTACTTTCGGAGACCTGCTTACCCATTTTCCATTCAGGCACCTCGATAGAACTAGTATCCAATTGATTGGACAACTATCTCCTGATTTAGATCAAGTGCAGGTAAAAGGAAGGCTTGTTTCAATGGAATTAATTGGAGAGAAAAGAAGTCGTCGGTTAGTGGCTCAGATTAGGGATAGAACAGGGCTCTTGGAGCTAACTTGGTTTCAAGGCGCAAACTGGGTTCAGAAATCATTGGTGGTTGGGCAAGATTACTTGGTTTATGGAAAACTTTCTTTTTTCCTTGGAAAACCACAGATCAACCATCCGGAATTGGAACAAGTAGAGACTGCAAATGCTGAGGGAAAAAATTTCCTTGAACCTGTTTATCCTGTTACAGAAAAATTGAAAGCCAGGGGAATCAATGGAAGGACTTTGGGAAAATTGATGCAGCAACTTTTTCTGGTCTTAAACGAAAAAGAAATTGCTGAAAATATTCCTATTTCCATTCTTGTAAAGGAAAAATTAGTCTCAAGGTGGGAAGCATTTATGTTTATTCATTTCCCTCCTTCACTAGAGCACAAGGAGAAAGCAATGAGCCGTTTGAAATTTGAAGAGTTTTTTCTAGCCCAACTTCGTTTAGGCATGTTGAGGTCGGCCCGACACCGATACTCAAAGGGTCTCGTTTTTCAGCAAATAGGAAAGTATTTCAATGATTTTTATAGTAACCTTCTTTCCTTTCCATTAACCAATGCACAAAAAAGGGTGTTAAAAGAAATCAGAAAAGACATGGCTACGGGTAGGCAAATGAATCGATTGCTTCAGGGTGATGTTGGTTCTGGTAAAACCATTGTTGCCTTTATGTCGATGCTAATTGCTATTGACAATGGTTATCAGGCTTGTATCATGGCTCCTACAGAAATTCTTGCGCTACAGCATTATGAAAATTTCAAAACTATTGTTGAACCACTCGGACTTCAAATTGCTTTTCTAACTGGCTCAACTAAATCAGCAGAAAAGAAAAAATTATTGAAAGGTATTCTTGAAGGCGGTATCCATCTTACAGTTGGTACACATGCCCTAATTGAAGAAACAGTTCAATTTAAAAATCTAGGATTGGCTGTTATTGACGAGCAGCACAAATTTGGTGTGGAACAACGGTCCAAGCTTTGGAAAAAAAATATTATACCTCCACATGTGTTGGTAATGACTGCAACACCTATTCCAAGAACGCTTGCGATGACGGCATATGGTGACCTTGATTTTAGTGTTATTGATGAGCTACCTCCAGGAAGAAAGCCCGTCCATACAGTCCATCGTCTAGATGATGCACGTCCGCAAGTGATGGATTTCATCAAAACCGAAATTGCACTTGGCCGGCAGGTTTATTTTATATTTCCTTTGATTGAAGAAAGTGATAAGTTACAATATGAGGATTTGATGCAAGGGTATGAGAATGTGAAGGCGTGGTTTCCTGAACCGCAATATTGGATCAGTATGGTTCATGGTCGTATGAATGCTGATCAAAAAGAAGCTAACATGCAGCGATTTGTAAAGAATGAAACACAAATTATGGTTGGAACAACCGTAATAGAAGTTGGGGTAAACGTGCCCAATGCTTCTGTGATGATCATCGAAAGTGCTGAAAAATTTGGTCTAAGCCAGCTTCATCAACTTAGGGGCAGGGTTGGACGGGGCAGCGATAAGAGCTATTGTATTCTGTTGTCGGGTAGCAGGGTAGGTCAGG
>CAMBGO010000061.1 GCA_945866165.1 Chitinophaga pinensis
ATTTCATATATCGATACTACTGATCATTGGCTTGAAAAGCATATTCACGCTGCTTCTGAAGTCACTAAATTAGCATTGAATAAAATTGCTTCTCCGCTATTTTTAAATTCTTCCGAAGAACTTGCTATATATTTTAAAGGCAAGAAGAAAATGTTTCAAACAGATTTTTATAAGCATCAGCGTATTAACAGAAAAATATTGGTTGATAAAGACCAAAAACCAATTGGCGGAAAATGGACCTTTGATGATGAGAATAGATTAAAATATCCTAAGGATATTATTCCTCCAAAGATTCAAACAATAAAAGAAAATCAATTTTATAAAGAGGCCAAATCGTATACTGATATTTATTTTTCTGGAAATTATGGTATATTAAATCAGGGTCTTATATATCCAACTACGCATGCTGAAAGTAAAGAGTGGTTGAGCATTTTTTTAAATAACCGATTCGCTCAATTTGGTGATTATGAAGATGCCATTGTTTCAAAGGAATTAATTTTACATCACAGTGTATTGACTCCAATGTTGAATGTGGGCCTGTTAACTCCTCAGTTTATTTTGGAAGAAACACTAAAACATGCG
This sequence comes from Chitinophaga pinensis, assembly GCA_945866165.1. Taxonomy (GTDB): domain Bacteria; phylum Bacteroidota; class Bacteroidia; order Chitinophagales; family Chitinophagaceae; genus Pollutibacter. The sequence continues at coordinate 583 of CAMBGO010000061.1, forward strand.
AGCAAGCATAGTATTCCGTTAAATTCCTTAGAAGGGTTCATTCGACAAATAATTGGATGGAGGGAATTTATAAGAGCTGTATATGAATTAAAAGGAACCGAAGAAAGGACGAAAAATTACTGGGGCTTCAAACGCAAGATACCGACATCATTTTGGAATGGTACTACAGGAATCGAGCCAATTGATATCACCATAAAAAAAGTGTTAGAGACTGGCTACTGTCATCATATTGAGCGATTAATGGTGTTGGGTAATTTTATGTTATTGTGTGAATTCGATCCTGATGAAGTATATCGTTGGTTCATGGAATTATTTATAGATGCGTATGATTGGGTGATGGTTCCCAATGTGTATGGTATGAGTCAGTTTGCTGATGGTGGATTAATGTCAACCAAGCCGTATATTAGTGGTAGCAATTACTTGATGAAAATGAGTGATTATAAAAAGGGTCCATGGCAGCCAGTGTGGGATGGATTGTTCTGGCGGTTTATGCATGTTCATCGTGATTTCTTTTTACAAAATCCAAGACTTGGAATGTTGGTCAGGACGTTTGATAAAATTGATCCAATTAAACAGAAGATGCATTTAGATAATGCTGAGGATTTTTTGAAGTCATTATAGTTGAAATTTTACTTTTACACTTTTACTTCAAGAAAGAATTAGGATTTATTTTATTACATCTAAAATATTTTCACTTATATAAAATTTTATCAAATTAAAATTTATACTTTTATCTATAAATAAATATGATGAAATACATCTCTAGAATTATACTATCAACTTATTTTATACTATCTCTTTCATCATGTGCAACAATTTTGGGTGGTCAGGTTTCAACTTGTCAAAAAACCAAACCAGCTCCAGGAAATCCAAGCCGAGAAGTGAGGGTTGTTGCAATGGTTGCAGATATTCTCTTGTTTTGGCCAGGATTGATCGTGGATTTTGCAACAGGGGCAATTTATAAACCTTGTAAACCAAGTACAAAAATTAGTAATGAAATTAACGCTTCTAATACTAGTCTTAGCACCCCGACTAATTAAAATGAAATTCCGATTTTAAAAACTCATCTACTTCAATGCAAATTTTACTGCAACCGATAAGCTGATATGTATTTTTTCAAAATCAATTTGTGGTAACTCTGCGGTGGGTGCATCTGCTGTCATCATCATCATCTGTCTTTTAGGCTGCGCTACTTGAACCGTACCATCTGTATCATTGCTGTAATCGCTGATAAGAAGTGCAGGCCCAACTTGTTGGCCGATAACAGTTGTTAATGCAATGGCTTTTTCCTTGGCATTTAATATTGCTTTTGTTCTGCATGCATTTCTGATTTTAGAAATTTCACTGTGTGAAACTTTTTCAATTTCAGCATTTCCAAATTTTAACTCCTCGAGCTTAATGAATACCCGGGTTGCCATTACAGCGTCACCTACTTTTAAATTATATTCTTTCTTTTTCAATACATCAGTTTGTTTAAGGGCATAATACCGAAAACCACTTTGTATGTTTGAAGTTGTAAGATCTTTGTCTGTTTTTATTCCAAGCGATTTAAGACCGGCGACTAACTTTTTTTCCATATCCTCTAACGATACCCTGTCTTTTGTGTCTGATTCAGATAGGGTGATTCGAATATAAATTTCATTTGGAGTGATGGTTGTGTCACCGTATCCATTTACTTCAATGTATGGGACGTCTAAAAAACTTTTGTTTTGTGCACTTGCATTTGATGCAAGAAAAAATAATATAAAAGAGAAGAATAGCTTGGTTTTCATATTACGTAATTTAATAGCCCTAAGATAATGCATGAGTTCTTAACAAGGACTTAATTATTTAAGCACCTTTACAATTTAATATTATTTTAAAATAAGCGAATCTATCTTAAAGTGGAAGTATCAACCCTTGTAGGTGTATCTTTCCCATCAACGATGCCTTTTGCACTCATTGCAATTGCACGAATGATGGCTGTCATGTTATTCATATCTAATGTGCCAATTTCATCACTCGCCTTATGGTAGTTTGGCTCACTGTCCATTTTGGAGGTAGATATTGTATGCGCAGGAACACCAAGCCTCGCAAGGGTTGCGTTGTCTGACCTGTAAAAAAGATTTTGATCAGGATAGGGGTCAGGATAAAAGTTAAATCCTGTTCCACTAAGATTTTTTTGCAAGATGGCACCCATATCTGTTTTTTCATATCCTGTAATATATGCACTGTTTTTACCCCACTTACTTTCTGTTCCGATCATCTCAATATTGAACATGGCCACCACCTGATTAGGATTGAATTGTTGTGAAAAATATTGTGCACCAAACCCACCTACTTCTTCAGCAGTGAATGTGGCAAATATTAATGTGCGTTCATTGTCGTTCAACTCCTTATAATATTTTGATAGCATGATAACAGCTGTTGTACCAGCTGCATCGTCATTTGCACCATTGTATATCGAATCATTGTTTTCCATGTTTTTAGAATTGATTCCTATATGGTCGTAGTGCCCTGAAAAGATTACATATTCATTTGGCTTGGATTTTCCAGGGATCACTCCTACAACATTGGCTAATGGCTGTTTTGATATTTCCTGGCTTATATTAAATTCAAACGTTGATGGAACTTCACTCGTCATTACCAATATTATATCTGCATGATTTGAAAAAATAGGACTATTCATCTGTGATAACCTTGCAAATAATTTAGCATTAGAAGTATCAGCAAATACAATGGTATTTTTTTCTGCGGAAATAATTTTCCTGATCGACTGCATCAGGTTTTTATCCTTATCAAAATACAATATTTCAAATCCTGATTTTTCAGTGATATTCAATTCAGACTTTGGTGATATTACAACAATATTTTTACCATCTACTTTTGCATTGTTTATTTTTCCTGTTTTTGAAATTTCTTTTCTTCCAACCATTGAAAATTCCTGCAGAAATGAATTTGAACCATTCCATTTTTGGAGACCATTCTTTTCAAATTCATTTGCGATAAAAGTTGCTGCTTTTTCTATTTCAGGGCTGAATGTTTTTCTACCTTTCATTTCATCAGCCGAAAGTACTCTCTCGATGCGTTCTGTTTCTTTTTCATTAATTAATTTCAGTGCTTTTTGTCCGAATGAGGTAGTTGCTATACAAAGCAACAATGGGAGAAATAATTTCATTATAAAAATTTAATTGTTTTTAGTTCTAATTTGCTTTGATCAAGCCCCTACATTTAGGCGACCCACACCTGCATTCAAAAGGTTCCATTTCCCTGTCAAGAAATGTTGCGTAATCAAATGTAAGCTCTTCTCCAATATTGATTGTCCTTATTGCAATTGTGTTCAATCCGTCAAAACGTGTATTAGGGTCACAGCTGTGGTTTTGTGGTGCCCAGTCACCTGGTTCCTCATCCCATATTGCAAAAACGGTATCACTTATTGGATATGCATATCTTTTGAAATTCATTTTTTCTTCATCGTTCCAATTTTCCTCCACATGTTTTTTCGTAACAATGCGATGTGCTCTTTCTTCACCGCGGTAAATGATTTCACCTTCATTAATTAATCTAGTGGCATAAATGCCATAACCGGCAATGGAGTTTCCTTTCATTGCATAAGGCTTTTGTTTTCTCTTATGCCTTTCTATTCCCTCTGAAATGATGTGTTTTAAAAACCCGGCCTTCCCGATACCATCATAATTTAAAATGAAATCTGCAGATCCTTCCAGTCCTTCAGTGTAAAATACAGAGCAAGTAAAATTTATTTCAAGAAAGAAAATATCTCCTTTTTCGTTCATTCTAAAATCAAGTCGCGCATAACCCTTTCCATTGAAACAATTAAAAATTCTTTCAGCTGCTTTTCTCAATTCATTTTCTATCTTACTATCATTGCAAGCAATGTTTGCTCCAGGGTGTAATTCTGATGTCTTGAGTGAGTATGTTTTGAAATGAAACCCTTCAGGGAAAATATATTCTACTGGTTTGAAGCTTATACAACCTTTGCCTTCTGGTTTTGCAGCAACCAGCACGGTGAATTCTCTTCCATCAATATATTCTTCAACGAGCAATTCAGGATATTCTTTCAGCAGTGTGCTAACTTTTGTTATGAGTTCTTCCTTGTTGTGTATCAACGAGGCTTGGTCGATACCAAGACTATCACCTGCTTTTGCTGGTTTTACAAACAATGGGTACGGAGCTACTATTGACTCAATATCCACTAATGATTTCACCAACTGGTATGTTGGAGTTTTTACTCCCTCGCAATATGCCACGTACTTCATCAGCTCTTTTGGCGGATCATAAAGATTTGCTGTGGGTCCAGTATAAGGCAGGTTCAACAGATCAAGTGTTTGAATAACATCAATCGAAGGCACTTCCCATTCGAGATAGCCTTCACAAAGATTTACAAATATGTCGTATCCTTTCTCCTTTAATGATAAGAGTTGTTTGTAAGTAGTGAGTTTATTAATCAATACATGATCTACCTGTGCATCGGGGAGTAGGGAAGATAGGTTTCGGGCTGGGTCATAATATTGATAATCAACATTCGAAGTAGAATAGTCGGGCTGAAGCACACAAACCTTTAGTCCCATTTGTTAGCTTTTCGGATGAATGCATCTTGCAGGATTTCTGCAATGAGTTCAGTAAAGCTGGTGTTGTTTGCTTTCAGTATAGCTCCAATAGAAGTATAATCTTCGTCTTCACTGAGTCCGCATTGTGCATTCACTTCAAGAATATAAAGTCTCTTTGATTTTTCATCCATTCTAATATCTATCCTTGTATATCCTGTTCCACCAACTGCTTTATATGCTGCGAGGCTTAATTCTTGAATTGCAATGGAAAGTTTTTTGTCTACTTTCTTATATTCATAAAAATTATCATTACCAGGCATGGGCGTTTCTTCTTCATATATTTCCCACAGTCGATCGAACGAAAGAAATTTTTCATTATCCGGCAAGGATTCATGAAATACACGTTCAACTGGTTTATATACTTTGCATATCTCAGGGAATTTTGATGAGCCTGAAATCATGGTAGTAAATTCCCTTCCTGCAATATATTGTTCTGCAACAATGCCATCTATTGAAAGATTCCATCCGCGGTAACCTTCAAACATCTTGTCAAGTTGATCATTGAGTGCCTTGGTATTCTCAACAACATTTTTAATTCCAACACCCATGCTTCCGCCCGATACAGATGGTTTTAAGATGATAGGGGAACCTAGTTCTTTAAATAGGTTCTCAGTATTAAATTTTTTTGAACTGATGCTTTCCCACTTCGCAGTTGCTACACCCGCCTTGTCAAAGGCTTTTTTCATTGGAATCTTAGAAGTCGTTATGTCGTAAAAATATTCATCAGATCCAGTATAGGTTAGATTTTTTTCATGTAATTTTTTTACAACCGAAATGCCTGGTGTTCCATTAATTTCATCACCATCGCATAAATTCAATATAACGGGTAGCTTTTTAGTTAATGTTGCATCGGTAGAAATTTTTTCAATCACTTCGTCATAATCATTCATGGTGACTGGTTGCCAGTTCCATTCAATCTTCAATTCATTGAATGTTTTAGTGTATTCAGCAATACTTTGGGAGAAGTCGTAGTAGTAATTGATGTTATCATCATTGGTTACTAAATACGGGGCCAACACATGAACTATAATATCATCAACAGGCAGAAAGTCAAGCTTAATATTATTGGATATATGGACTTTCTCATGAGCAGTTGACATCATTAAAATTAAACAGATTGAATGGAAATAGAAAAATATTTATTCCACTTTATTCAACATCTATATATGCTCTTAATTTTGGTATAAACCTCCCAACTTTTTTTTGATATTCTTTATAGGTTGGATACTTGGATGCAGATATATCTTCAGAAAAATCTGCACTTCCTTTGAATAGAATAATCAATAGAATGGGACCTGCAATGGTCCAATTGAGCCATTCACCACTAGCAGCAACACCCATCAGGTAAAATACAACCCATATTGCCTGTTCTGCTGCATAATTAGGGTGACGCAGTTTAGACCAAAGTCCTTTTGAAACAAAGCCATCCGCATATTCACCGAGTTCTAAACCATTCTTTATGCGTCTGTATTTTTCAGTTTGGTAATCGTATTGTTGTTGATCTGCAATGAATTCAATTATTACCAGTACAATAAATAGACTAGCAAGTGACCAATCTATCCATCCCAATGTGTTGACATGTGTGGCCAGGGAGCTCAGGATTGGAAGGGTAAAGAGAAAAATAAGCGTGTTTTGATAGAAGCAAATGAAAAACAGGTTGAAAAGCAGCCATATGATGGGGTTTTTAAAGCCTGGTTTTTTTCTGAGTATTTCCCAACGGTAGTCTTCTTCGCCTTCCCAGAATTTCCATGTATAGGCACCACGACGCGCAAAGTTGTAAGTTAGTCGTGCACCCCAAATGGTAACCAATATAGCCATTAGTATCATTCGATTGTTCCATGCTCCTTCATAGGCCATATACCATGCATATACTATTGGGACAATGCTCCATAGTTTATCTACTTGCGAGTTATTCCCTGTTAGTTGTCCTACGATAAATGTATAAGCGATCACAGCTGCTAAGATCCATGCTGTACTTTTTAAGATTGAAAGTTGTAATTCGTTAGGAGGTGTGCCGAGAAAGTATGCTGCAACTGGTAGAAGCAGCACAGTAGCCATCAGGAATTGAATTGTTTTCTTCATAAGAATTTAAATGTTACCTCTTATTATTTATTTCTTTTCATCTTCCAAGCCATAGTTTTTATTTAATTCAAACACTTTTTCTGCTGAGAAAGCTTGTTGTTTAATCAATTCGAGCTGTTCTTCTAGTAAGCTTCTTTTCTGATCAAGTGTTTGCTTGTTCAGTGTAAGAATTTTTCTTGCTTGATCGCTGATATGTTCATTCAGGCTATCTATCATATTTATAGTGTCTTCCATTTGAAACATCACTGCTTTCAATTGATTGGGAAGCCAGCTGGTAATGGGCGTTCCGCCAGTTGCTTTTGCATAAGGGGTATTGGCCATGATGTATTTTTGAACAAATTGCCAATGGCCATTTCTGAAATGATAGATTTCTTCTAGGATACCAAGCAATAGACAAAGTCCTTCTGCATTTTTATTTTTATATAGAATTCCGATAATTCCTTTTTCATCAATTGATTTAACTGATTCTTCTAGGTCGATGAAAAAATGTTGAATACATTTTGGGCGGTATGTTCTTAGATCGAGTAGGTATTTGGTAAGTTCATTTTGTGGGTAGTATCGAATCACTCCTGAAAAAATATCTTCCATTGGAATGATATCATCTTGTGCACCTGTTTGTCCGCGGAATTGTTTTGGTTCATCCCAAACTCCTGTGTAGGTTACACCATCGCCAAATATTTCTTCGTTCCCTTTTACTCCCATGATAAAAATGCGGAAATCATTGTAATACTGCCAGCGTGATGCTTTCCACATTTCCCTTCTTCTTGCATTCATGTGAACCATTGTTTGGTAGTTCTTGTCTAGCCAATTTGTTGCTGCGATTTGATCGTTCTTGTTTATTGCTTTAAGCGTATGATAAACAGATCCAACTAAATCTGGTGAATGTTGGTTGATGTCAACATGCAGCATGATGAAACCCACTTCATCAGGTTGTCCTGAAAAGCGAACGCACATATCGAGGTTGGTCCACTCTAATCCGAGTGAATGATCTTTTTTTCTGAAATTACCAAGAGAATAAGCGTAGTGATAATCCATCCATGGGTAAACGTCCAACTTTTCAGCTACTTCACAAAAGGGTTGTGCTATTTGTGCTGGCAATATATTTCGGGCTTTGCCATAATCGCCTGTTTTTCTATAATGTTGAAAAGAGGGCTCAAGTGTGTAGGCTGATGCTAGGAAACTGTAACCGCGGAACAGCGCCTGAATGATTCTGACATCATATTCTTTGGTTACATGATCTATTAAATTTGGTAGTGCATTAACTGCATCTGCTATGGCGTTTGGCGTATTGAGCAGTCCGAATTTATTTTCCCCCAATACTACCGGCATCTCATCTAAAAGTTGTTGAAGTGGTGTATAAGGGTCTGGTAATATTTCTAACGGCAGGGATGATGGGAGGAATCCGTATTCTTGGCTTACATCAAAAAAATCGTCGGAGTAGTTTGACTTTAGGTATGGCATGCGGTAGTTGTTAGAAGCAATAGTTAAAAGTATGAAGAATTTAGAAAAAGAAGTTCCCTAGATACATAATTCCGAAAATGATTAGTAGCAAACAAGCTAATATCATGGTTATGCGTGGAATACCGGGAAGGCGTAAATTCTTTTTAATGAAAACATATAAAAATCCACAGGTAAGTGTAGTTATGAAAAGCCACACAAAAAACAAGGTAGCATCTAGAAAGAATTCAAATGATCCTGTAGCGATGAGAAAAGCATTGTAGAAAAAAATGAGCCAAAATGCCCGAACTGGGATATCTTTTTTGCTGAGTTTCGCGAAATATGTTGGTAGCATATTAGCATTGGCGCTGTTTGCGAATAGCCTCGATGATGCAATGAGGTTTGAGTTAACAGCGCTTGATGTAGAGATCAATACAAATATGCTGATCAAGACTGAACCCCAGGTACCTATCACTTTTTCTACAGCGGTGACTGCCACTAGTTTTGAAGATCCAACTTCTTCAGGTGTTAAGTTGTAGTGAACGGCAAATGTAGCGAGGAGGTACAAGCCCATGCAGATAAGGAGTCCAACCACAATTGATTTGCTTACTGTTTTCACGCCGCCTTTCACTTCGCGTGTTAAATAGCTCACCATATACCATCCATCGAATGCGTTGAGTGCGCCGGTACAAGCTGCGATGCAGGCACCAATAATTTTTATGGTGCTCCATTGTTTAAAGTCTAAAGTTGAATTGAAGTTGGACATATCGCCTTTACCGGGAATTAGTAAGAGGGCGATGAGAATCAGTATTGATGATACTTTTATGCCAGTAAATAAAATTTGAAACCTGTCGGATAATTTTATATTTCTTGTATCGATGAGAGTAAGTAATAGCATTAACAAAATGGCAACTATTTTTATTCCAATGGTGTTGAGTGGAATAAAATATCCTGCATATTCAGCAAATATAAATGCAATGGCAACTGTTCCACATGTGTTGATGATCCAGTTGGAGATCATGGTAAATACAAATGCCATCCAAGGTGGGAACAGTGCTTTGAAGTAATCGAGCAGGTCATTTGCTTCAGGATATGCAATGCCCATGCCTGCTATAACCAATCCGCCAATTATAGATACCAATCCTGAAACGATCCAAACTAAAAAAACCAATACAGGTGAAGGCAGTGCATTGATCATGAGAGAAGGCACTACAAAAATTCCACTTCCTATCACCGATCCGATGACGATGCCGAGGCAAGAGAGGAAGGTGAGTTTGTAGTTTTTGTTAGACATGAGAATTTAGACTTCAGACTTCAGACGTCAGGATTCAGTTAAAGTAGTTGGTTATCAGTAATAATATTTTGTTTGTCGAGTACCTTTTTTAGTTACGCATCTGCAATTACTGGTTCAACTAATTTAGTCAATTTGTCCAATGATTCTTGCCAACCCAAGTAACACATTTCAATTGGAATAATTGATGGAATGCCCTCTTGAACAATTTTAATTTCAGTTCCACAAATCACTTTATTAAACTGAATGGTTGTTGTCATTTCTTCTGGTAAATTCTCATCATCAAATTTGTCTGTGAGTTTGATTAACTCGTTCGTCTTAATTTCTAAATATGTTCCACCAAAAGAATGTTCATTACCGGTAGAAAAATTTGTAAATGACATTTTATACGTTCCACCAACTCTAAAGTCCATATGATGGATAGTGCCTAGAAACCCATATGGTGGTATCCAGGTTGCATAAGCATTTGGTTCAGAGAAAGCTCGGAAAAGTTTTTCAGGAGCTGCTTTTATTACTCTTTGTAATGATACGCTATTGGTTGACATGGTTTTTTATTTTTTTGTTACTTGAATTTTTAAAGACTCCCCTCCGGGACAGGAGGGGGGGCAGGCTGGCGCGGAGCGACAGCATGCCGGGGTGGTGGAATCAAAAAAAATCGGGATTATTTTATTTTTATAAAATCCACCACCCCGCCTGTCCAGGCGGGGTGTCTTTTTATTATTCTTCACACAACAACACAATATGTTACT
>CAMBGO010000062.1 GCA_945866165.1 Chitinophaga pinensis
TCGGCGAAAATACATTCAAATTTTGAACCCTCAAAAAGGTTTCACAAGAAATTATATCGTTTTTAATACTAAATTGCTAAAACGCCCTTCAGCACTGGATTTCATGCTTTATAGACAGCACAAAATAATCAGCGAAAGCCAATTTTAATCAATCGAGAAGAGCCAAGAACCAATAAAAGGTTTTACTACAGTTAACTATAACTGCTTCTTAAAAACCCCTAAATCACTTAACGTAATGCAAACAGGCGATGATACAACCCGAATTCTAAGCTTATCTGTTTTGATAGGATTTGCAAAGGGAATAATACGACAGGCACCTATCGATGTTGCTTCTCCAACTTTTTTCCATGCGCCCTCAATCATTGCATCAACTTCCAATGCCTCAATACGTTGACCAAGCTTTATGTTTTCACGCAAACGAATTAAATCGAATTCAATTTCGTTCTGCCATTCCAATATGAGCTCAGGAGTTGTAACGGCATCACTGCTTGCCCAATAACTATACCGATCATCATCCAGCAGGTTTTTTAAACCATAGGCTTCTCCCCTGATATTACTTGCATTGATTTTAGCGGTTCGTGCAATATTATTCTCAAAGGTTTTCTTAACAATGTTGCCAAATCCCTTTAAGGATACGATATCTTCATCAGCAAGCAAGCCTTTTGTATTTGGTGCAATACCTAGATCAAGACAACCTCCTCTTCCAACGCTTTTCAAATACAATTGAAAAAGCTGCTCGGGTGTTTTTACCATTTCCTTTTCATCGTCATGATAAAACCACCCCTTTCTCAACGGCACATCGCATTCTGCAGGAACCCAACTATTTCCATTTTTTGTGCCATAAGGATTGATAGAGTCGTCCAATAATCCAGGTCCAGCAACTGCATACCCCTTTGCAGGTATTGGCGTATAAGTGGCCCACGAAGTTTCACCAGCAATACCCTTTTCATTCCCCACCCACCTTACATCCCAACCGATATCACTGAATATATTTGCTGTTGGCTGAAGCTTTCTTGTCATGGCCCAAGTGGTATCCCAACCATAATAAACAGATCTGTCAATTGTCCTTGTTCCCTTAGCTCCAGCATAGTTTCCATCTCCACCATTCGCACCATCATGCCACGACATAAACAAGGGTCCATAATTTGTATACAACTCCTTTAATTGTTCACGATAGTTTTTCACATATTCATAGCTCCCATAATTTGCATTGTTACGATCCCAAGGAGAGCAATAAACACCAAATTGAAATCCTACTTTTCTGCAAGCTTGTTCAAATTCTTTTACCATATCCCCTTTCCCATTCCTAAACGGTGATTTACTGATGTTGTATTCAGAAGTTCTTGTAGGCCACAAACTAAATCCGTCATGGTGTTTTGTTACAAAAATCATTGCCTTCAAACCTCCATCCTTCATGGCAGCAATAATTTTATTGGCGTCAAATTCACTCGGATTAAAAATGGAAGGATCGGCATCCCCATAACCCCATTCTTTATTTTGAAACGTGGTGGGTGTGAAATGAACCAAGCCATACATTTCGAGCTCATGCCATTTTAATTGTCGCTCTGAAGGCAACGCACCATAAGGTGCAGGGGCAGGTTGGGAAATAACTTGAAATGATTGCAACGAGAAAATAGCAAGAATTAAAAGAGTCAATTTATTTTTCATGATTTATGTTTTACACTGTTTACAAGTGTTCCAATATGATCAATGGTAATACTAACTTCATCGCGCACTTTTAAAGTGAATTCATCTCCAGGGATAACACCCGTTCCAGTCATCATCATCACACCTTGCTCAAAACTTGTTTCCCTGAAAAGATAGGATGCAAGCTCTTCAAAAGGACGAATAATTTGAGTAATATCTGTTTGCCCACTAAAAACAACATCGTCGTTTCGCGTGATGGTCAACATGATTTTTGTATCCGCTGGAATCGAATCGGGGAAAACAGCTAAACAAGGTCCCAATGATGAACTTCTATCATAGACCTTGGCTTGTGCCAGGTACAATGGATTTTCACCTTCAATGCTTCTTGAACTCATGTCATTTCCAATTGTAAAACCTTCAATTGTTCCAAGCGAACTGATGAACAATGTCAGCTCTGGTTCTGGTACATCCCAGGTTGAGTCACGACGAATATGAACCGCTGAGCGATGGCCTGCAATTCGGTGTGGCAATGATTTGAAAAACAACTCTGGTCTTTCTGCTTTATACACCTTATCATAAAAAGTGGCACCACCCTGCTCAGCTGATTCCGCTTCCCTAGCAATCTTACTTCGTAAATAAGTAACACCTGCTGCCCAGAGCTCCTGTGTTCCGATAGGTGGATCGCATGGTTCAAAAGGATTGAAATCAGTTACAATAGGAAGTGTAGGCAATATCGATTTTAAATATAGAAACAACCCGGTTCTATTAACAAGTTCATCCCAAGCTATTTTCATCTGATATACCATCTCTTCGTGATGAATAAAAACAAGCTCTCCTTTCTTAAATAGTCTCATGATGTTCAAATGATTTATTTCATTTACAAATTCGTGTGTTTAAATATATCAATTTATTAAAAAATCAACTGATATTACTTAAATTGTCTTACAAATTATAGCAATGAAAGAAAGTCCGTTTGAGCTGACTAGTCCTTACGTAATCATAACAGGCGGTGCAAGTGGCATAGGACTATCGATGGTGTCTCTCTTCAATAAGCATGGTGCGATTGTGGATGTATTTGACATCAATAAACCATCTAACGAATTAATTGAAGAAAAAGAGATTGATAAAAATACTGTTCACTTTCATGAGATAGACATCACCAACCAGCAACAAGTAAAAGAACTTGTTTCAGTTATTGCAATCCAAAGGGAAATAGGAATGTTGATCAACAATGCCGGAATTGCGCATATAGGCAATGCGATGAATACATCTGAAAAGGATTTTCAAAAGATATTTGATGTAAATGTAAAGGGTGCCTACAATTGTATTCAGGCTTGTCTTCCTTTTATGATTGAAAATGGTGAAGGCGTTATTCTAAATATGGCTTCTGTTGCTGCAACCGTAGGGATAAGCGATAGGTTTGCATATAGTATGAGCAAGGGCGCCATCTTATCCATGACCTTGAGCGTGGCGAAGGATTTCATCAAAAATGGAATTCGATGCAACTGTATTTCTCCTGCAAGGGTGCACACGCCATTTGTTGATGGTTTTATAGAGAAACACTATCCTGGACAAGAGCGGGAAATATTTGAAAAACTTTCTGCATCACAACCAATTGGCAGAATGGGAGAACCAAATGAAGTAGCAGCACTTGCCTATTACCTATGTTCAAAACAAGCCTCATTTATAACTGGGTCTGATTATCCAATAGATGGAGGATTCACAAGACTTAATAACTAATTATTATGAAACTTTTCAGATTTGAGAAAAAAGATGGTGTAGGATTGGGATTGCTTACTTCAGATGGGAAACACCTTGATATCAGTTCATTTGGACAAGATCTTAATGAACATTCCATTGAAAAAGGAATACTTGAAAACATAGCATCATGGATTCCTAAAAATATAGAGAACTGCGAAGAAATAACTGAACCATTCAGATATGAATCTTGCATTGCAAGGCCTTCCAAAATAATTTGCATCGGATTGAATTATTCAAGACATGCAAAAGAAACAGGAATGGAAGCCCCATCAGAGCCCATCATTTTTTTCAAAAGCACTTCCGCATTATGCGGTCCGAATGATCCCGTGATTATTCCTAAAGGATCACTTAAAACAGATTGGGAAGTTGAACTTGCATTGATTATTGGTAAAAAAACCACTTATGCAACTGAAGATGTCGCTATGCAAAACCTAGCAGGATATTGTCTACACAATGACTATAGCGAAAGGGCGTTTCAATTGGAAAGAGGCGGACAATGGGTAAAAGGAAAAAGTGCAGATCATTTTGCACCGCTTGGTCCTTACTTCGTTACAAAAGATGAAATAAAAGACCATCACAATTTGCATTTGTGGCTAGACCTAAATGGCAAGAGAATGCAAAATTCAAATACTTCAGACCTCATATTCAAGATTCCATTTTTGATCAGCTATGTTTCCCAATTCATGACCCTGCTTCCTGGCGACGTCATAAGTACAGGCACACCAGAAGGTGTTGGCATGGGACAAAAACCAGCATTGTATTTAAAACCAGGTGACCAGTTGCATCTGGGTATAGAAGGCCTTGGTGAACAACGCCAAATTGCCATTGCGCATGAGAATTGATGCACACCAACATTTTTGGAAATATGATCCCATCAGGCATGGTTGGATTGACGAGAGTATGCAGAAAATCAGAAAAGATTTTTTGCCAAAAGATCTCGACAAACAATTAGCAAAGAATGGAATTAATGGAAGCATCGCGGTTCAGGTAGATGAAAACGAAGCAGAAAATGATTTTCTACTGAAGCTTGCAGAAGAGAATGAATTTATAAAAGGTATTGTGGGATGGATCGACTTAAAATCTCCAAAAGCTGAAGAGAGAATGCTTCATTGGAAGAAGTACAACAAAATGAAAGGATTCAGGTGCATCATGCAGGGCAAGCCTGATGAGTTATACTTGAAAAATGATCTATTCATTTCACAGGTAAAAAAACTCGCATCTTACGAATTCACGTATGATCTATTGGTTTACCATGTTCAACTTCCTTCATTGATCCGTTTTGTTGAGAAGTTGCCAGACAATAAAATGATACTTGATCACCTCGGTAAGCCTGATATTAAAAATAAACAGTTAAAAACCTGGAAAGAAAACATTAAAATTCTTGCACAACACCCAGGCATATATTGCAAGCTCAGTGGATTGGTTACTGAAGCAAACCATAACAACTGGAACTATGATGACCTGATGCCTTATCTAGAAATAGCCTCTGAAGCCTTTGGCGTTGACAGGATCTGTTTTGGAAGCGATTGGCCCGTTTGTCTTGTTGCAGGCAGCTATACAGAAGTAGTTGGCGTGATTGAACAATTTTCATCACAACTGAATAAAGATGAAAAGGAAAAATTATTTGGCGCAAATACAATGAAATTTTATAACTTATACTAATGGATCTGCAAATAAAGGACAAGGTTATTATTGTTACAGGGGGTGCCAAGGGAATTGGAGAATCAATTGTAAAAGCATTGGCAAGCGAAGGTGCCATACCAATTATTCTTAGTAGAAATGAAAATGACAATAATAAATTATTAAAAGAAATAGGCGTTGGAAAACAAGTCGCAGTAGAACTTGGTGATCCAGAAGCATGCGTCAATGCTGTTAAATCAGCAATACATTTTTATGGTAGAATAGATGGCGTTGTGAACAATGCTGGCATCAATGATGGCGTTTCACTGGAGAATGGGAACTACAAACAATTCATGGAGTCGCTGCACAACAATATGATTCACTATTATATGGCTGTTCAAACAGCGCTTCCAGAGTTAATAAAGTCAAAAGGAAGCATTGTAAACATCAGTTCAAAGGTTGCAGAGACTGGTCAGGGTGGCACATCAGGATACGCTGCTGCCAATGGAGGACGCAATGCAATGACAAGAGAATGGGCAGTAGAATTATTAAAATATGGCATCCGCGTGAATGCTGTGATCGTAGCAGAGTGCTATACTCCACTCTATGAAAAATGGATTAAGACACTAACTGATCCAGATGCGATGCTAAAAAAAATAACTGAACGAATTCCCCTGGAAAAAAGGATGACCACAGGAGAAGAAATTGCAAACACAGTTCTATTTCTTTTATCTCAAAAATCATCACATACAACCGGACAACTAATACATGTAGATGGTGGTTATGTTCACCTCGATCGCGCAGCCCTCTCTTAAAATTAATTCCATGACAAAAAATAAGAACAACTATTTAGTTCCATTTATCTTGGTTACAAGCCTTTTTTTTCTATGGGGCTTTGCAAATAATTTAAATGGCATCCTTATTCCACACCTAAGAAAAGCACTTCAGCTTACGAATATGCAATCCACTTTTGTGGATACTGCCGTGTACCTCGCTTATTTTCTAGGTGCGATACCAGCGGGTATTTTCTTAAGAAAACATGGTTATAAAAAAGGGATCATAGCAGGACTCATGATGTTCGGTGGTGGCGCTTTACTATTTATACAAGCAGCCAACATGAGAGCATATGAAATTTTTCTGTTGGGCTATTTTATCATTGGGTTTGGACTAACATTTTTAGAAACGGCAGCCAATCCATACGTAACAAGACTTGGTGATGCAGATGGCGCAACAAGAAGAATCAACTTGGCGCAGTCATTCAACGGATTGGCAGCAGCGTTGGGCCCAGCAATGGGGACTATTTTCATTTTATCTGGCAAAGAATATTCAACTGCAGATTGGAATGCATTAACATCGGCAGAACAATTATCTTATTTAAATATGGAAGCAGGTGCAGTAAAAATTCCTTACTTAATACTTGGGCTTTCTGTATTGGCAGTTGCATTTATATTCTATAAGTTCAAGTTCCCTGAAATTAATGAATACCAAAATGATCAAACAAGTGAAGAGGGAACGATTGCTGGTGCACTAAAAAGAAAACATTTGAGATGGGCTGTGATCGCACAATTTTTTTATGTGGGAGCACAAATAAGTTTCACAAGCTTTTTCATTCGCGTAGCAATCAAAAATGGTGGACTTGACGAAAAAACGGCAGGTTTTTATTTCAGCATCTTATGGGGAGTATTGTTCATGGCAGGAAGATTTTCAGGAACATTCATAATGAAATACATAGCACCCAATAAACTACTTACATTGTATTCAACGATCTGCATTATATTGTCTATTGTGGTTATGAAAGTAGAGGGCCCAATGATTTTGGTGGCCCTTGGTGGATTATCATTTTTTATGTCGATCATGTTTCCAACTATTTTTTCGTTGGGAATCAAAGACCTCGGAGCTGATACCAAACCTGCATCTTCATTGATCATCATGTCGATCATTGGTGGTGCTATATTCCCTGTTGTGATGGGCTACATCATTGATCGCTTCAATGACAACTTACAAATTGGATACATCGTACCATTGATAGGCTACATTATAGTATTATATTTTGGCATAGCAGGTTATAAAACACAAAAATCCTGATATGAAAACTTATTACCTTGCCCTCGACCTTCATGATGATGAAAAACGGATTGCTGAATACGAGGCGTATCATAAAAATGTTTCCAAAGAAATTATTGAAAGCATCACTTCAAGTGGAATCACCAACATGAGATTATTTAGAACAGGCAATAGGTTGTTCATGATAATTGACGCCAGCGATGATTTTAGTTTTGAAGAAAAATCAAAGATGGATGCCTCGAACCCAGCTGTTCAAGTATGGGAAACGCTTATGGGTTCATATCAGAAAAAACTTACCTGGTCGAAGCCAGATGAGAAATGGGTGTTGATGAATGAAATTTTCAACCTGCAGCAACAATTGCAATAATAGCAACTGTCTCGTCCGAAAAAAAGTTTACTTGTTAAGTAATTAGTCCTGAAACATATTTACAAGATTCCCCTCCTGGACAGGTGTTTCATCAGGACTTATTTTTTGCTGAGCCAGAAGAAAACAGGAATTAAAAAAAATGATGATTGATAAAACAACATACTTAGCTTTCATCTTATGAAATTAATTACTGGATAATAATTTGAATTTACGGATTAGGATCTTTTTCAACAACTGTTGTCAGGTCTGCGAGATTAACCTGCAACGGCATAGAACCGAGATTTACTATAGCCTTTTTACCCCTTATCTCAGCCAGTACCCCTATTTTATTGTTTTGCTTCATCAGCACAAGATTACCAATTGCAGGGATAGAACTAACTTCCTTGTATTTGGAATCCAATTTCTTTTTGGTTTTTTCTTTGACTTGCTTATCCTTCTGAACAAACAACAAAGCCTGCATATTTTTCATCAATACTTTCCTGTCATCCTCCTTTTCAGTTCGTCTCCAATCAAAGACAATCTGCTTAAGCTTTCTCTCCATGTCTTTCAGGTAAACAATCTTATCCTGAGAAACCATATTTTGTTGCTTGAGTAGTTCAACTTGTTGTTGATGTTTTTCTCTTTCAAGTTGATTAATCAGCGATTTTTTAAGCACTTCGTTTTCCTTGAGTAATTTCTGCAACTCATTTTCTCTTTTATCAATTAATCTCAAGTCTTGCTCGGTCTTATTTAGCAACTTATCAAGCTTGAAGTGATCTTCATCAACAAGTTGTCTGGCACGTTGGATGATTTGGGGCGACAATCCAATACGTTCTGCAATTGAAAAAGTGTAAGAGCTTCCTGGCTTACCTATATTTAATTGGTAAAGAGGCAGCAAACTTTTTTCATCAAACGCCATTGCGCCATTTATAATGCCTGGTGATTTGCTTGCCATCACCTTTAAGTTCAAGTAATGCGTTGTAACGATTCCAAAAGCATGTTTACGGATCAACTGTTCCAAGAATACTTCAGCAAATGCACCACCTAAACTAGGATCACTACCGCTTCCTAATTCATCAATAAAAAAAAGCGTTCTGCCATTGGCCTCTTCCATGAAAAAACGCATGTTTTTTAGATGAGAGCTATACGTACTAAGTTCAAATTCGATGCTTTGTGTATCCCCTATGTGAATTAAAAGTTGTCTGAAAATGCCGAAAGAAGATTCTGAACTTGCAGGAACCATCAAGCCTGCCTGAACCATCATTTGAAGCAGTCCTGCAGTTTTCAGGCATACCGTTTTACCACCTGCATTCGGCCCGGATATCAACAGTATTCTATTGCGTTCATCCAATGTAAGATTCAATGGAATAACGGGCTTACCCAATTTTTTATTATATATAAATAACAAGGGATGAAATGCTTTAACCAGGTGAATGCCTGAATCGTCGTTTAGCTTAGGCATGTGTGCATCCATCTCTTGTGCAAGCTTGGCTTTAGCGCGAATAAAATCATATTCACCAAGAATGTCAACATACTGCTTTAGTAGAGGATGATAAACAGATATATCAGCAGTGAGTTGTTTAAGCACCCTATATTCTTCGTCTCGCTCATCATTTTCGAGTGAATAAATCTCATTGTTTATTTCAATGGTTTCTTCTGGCTCAATAAAGGAAGTTCGTCTGGTTTCACTTTCTCCATGCAAAATGCCTTTAACCTGCCTTTTTTGTTCAGCATAAATTGCTAGTACCCTTCTTCCATTGAGAAAAGACTCCTCGATATCTGCAATATATCCCGCCTTTTGCAATTTGCTAAGTATCTTATCGAATGATCTCCGCTGCTCATTTCTTTTTCTATAGAGGGCTGTGCGAATACGTGCCAGTTCTGGAGATGCATTATCCCGGACAGTTCCAATGTCATCGATCACTTTTGATATTTCCTCAATAATCTTTTTTTCAAATCTGGTATTTGAAATAACCTCATACAGCGCACTAGAAGTTGACTGACGTTCATCATCAAACCACCTGAAAATGGATTGAATATTTTCAGTCAGTTTTTTGAATAAAATGAATACATCTCCAGTAAGCAATGCCCCTGAAATTGAAAGAAGTTTAAGTTCTTTTTTTAGGTTAAAGCCCTGGTCATGAGAAAAGCCATCCCCAGAGCCCAATAAAAGAAAATATTGATAAGATTGCCTAAGTTCAAGCTCTATGAATTGTTTTTTGGTATGAATCCGCAAAGAGCCGGCACGATCTTTACCAATTACTGTTTTGGCATGTTCAAGCAACAAGGCTTTAACCTTGTCGAATTCCAATTGTACAGGGGCAGATTCCGGATATAACTTCATGTTAAACGCATGCTAAATTAGAGGCAAAAATAACCCTAAAAAATGATGGAAAGATTTTTAAGGGTAACTTGGCTAAATAAAAGAACAATTAATTCACCATGAAAGTTTCAAAATTACTGGGATACATAGCATTTGTGCTTGCAATATCAATCAATGCATGTGCCCAACCGCAAAAAAAAGAATCAAATAAACAAAAACCTCAAATTAAATCTTCATCAATGGGAACAGAAACAATCACCTTCGGATCCGGATGCTTCTGGTGCACTGAAGCCATTTTTCAACAAGTTAAAGGGGTTGAAAAAGTGGTAAGCGGTTATAGCGGCGGGCATGTTGTAAATCCAACTTATGAACAAGTTTGTGATAAAAATACAGGCCATGCGGAAGTATGCCAGCTCACCTTCGACCCTTCCCAAGTATCAGTTGATGAATTGTTAGAGATCTTCTGGCAAACACATGACCCAACAACACTTAATCAACAAGGGAATGATGTTGGTCCACAATACCGAAGTGTTGTTTTCTATCACAACGAAATGCAAAAACAAAGAGCTGAATTTTTTCTTACTGAATTATCAAAAAGTGGCGCGTACGAAAAACCAATCGTAACAACAATAGAACCCTACAAGAATTTTTATAAGGCAGAGAATTATCATCAAGACTACTATAAACAAAATGGCAGCCAGCCATATTGCTATTTTGTGATTCGCCCGAAAGTAGAAAAATTTGAGAAAGCCTTTAAAGACAAGATGAAACCAAAGCAATAATTCAAACTGATGAAATTTCGATTTGTTTTTTTACTCGTATGCATTTTTGGCAAAACAAATGTATCAGATGCACAAATAGATCATTCAGCAACAACATTATTTACAAGAGCTGATACATTAAGGGGAACTATTGGAACTGGTAGAGACTGGTGGG